>NZ_LQYX01000035.1:26191-79847 GCF_001587475.1 Geobacillus sp. B4113_201601 | reverse complement strand
GTATGGCGGCTGCACTTCCGCCAGCCAGTAGTCAAACCATTCATCGCTTCCTGTTTTTTTCATCGGCATCGTTTCGAATTGCCAAGCGCCGTTCCGCCATTCGTATGGGTCGCCGTGCAGCAGCTCCACCTTGTCGACATCCCCTTTTTTGGTCCGAAGCCGAAGATGAAGCGTTCGTTCGTCATAAGCATAAGCGAAATTGTCCGTTGGACGATGGTAAACAGCCTCTTTGAACACGGGGCATCCTCCTTACAAAAGCAATCGTTTGCATCATTTCCTCTTTAAAAAAAGAGTAAAACAAGAAGAGAAGAAAAGTCAAATTTTATAGAAAAAGAGCTTGTAAAATAGAAAAAAGGCGATATAATAGAAATGAGCGGTGCAATCGTTTTCATCGATAATGTCGTTGTTTATTTGTGCAAACGATTTCCTGATGGTTGCACTGTGGCCGTGTTCTCAAACTTTCTTGTTTAGGAGGGGGATTATGAGAAAAGCGTTGTCGTTGTTTCTCATGACGGTGCTCTTGGTCGGTCTGCTTTCCGCCTGCGGGCCGAAGCGGGATGCGGAGCAGCCAAAACAGACCAACAATGGGACCGAAGAAGCGAAGAAACCGGAAAAGCTGGTCGTTTGGGTGAACGACGATGAAAAACAAAAACAAGCGTTGAAAGATATTTTTCAAAAGTATACACAAAAAACCGGCATCCAAATCCAAATGGTTGCTGTCAAAATGCTGGATCAAACAAAAAAATTGGCGCTTGACGGTCCAGCCGGCAAAGGGCCGGACGTGTTCTACCAGCCGCATGACCGCATCGGCGACATTGTGCTGCAAGGGCTGGCCGATCCGGTTGATCTTGGCGATGCGAAAGGCGAGTACAGCGAGACCGCTGTCAATGCGGTGACGTATGACGGACAAACGTACGGTGTGCCGGCGGTTGTGGAAACATACGGCGTGTTCTATAACAAAAATTTAGTGCCGGAAGCGCCGAAAACGATGGATGAGTTGATGAAGATCGCTAAAGAAAAAACGAATGCGGCGAAAGACCAATACGGCTTTTTAATGGAAGCGGCGAACTTCTACTTCGTTTATCCGTTCTTCGCCGGCTACGGCGGCTATGTGTTCAAAAATGAAAACGGCAAATACGATACGAGCGACATCGGTTTGGCCAACGACGGAGCCGTCAAGGGAGCAGAGCTCGTCCGATCGTGGTTTAAAAACGGCTACATCCCGAAAGAAATCACCAGCGATATTATGAACGGGCTGTTTACAAAAGGAAAGGTGGCAGTCGCCATCACCGGTCCGTGGAACATTGCTTCGTACAAGGAAGCGTTAGGCGACAAGCTGGCAACGGCACCGCTGCCGGTGCTCGACAACGGCGAACATCCGAAATCGTTTGTGGGTGTCAAAACATGGATGTTGTCCGCTTATTCGAAAAACAAAGCGTGGGCAGTCGATTTCATGAAATTTGTGACGAACGAAGAAAACTCGCTTCACTACTATGAAGTGGCCGGCGAAATGCCAGCAAACGAAAAAGCGTTGACGAACGAAAAAATCACGAACGACCCGCTGATCGCCGGCTTTGCTGAGCAAATCCAATACGGCGAACCGATGCCGAACGTGCCGGAAATGTCGCAAGTATGGGAGCCGATGGGCAACGCGCTGCAATTCATCGCGAAAGGCGATAACCCGAAAGCGGTGCTCAGCGAAGCGGTCAAAACGATTCAAGACAAAATCGCGGCCAGCGGTGCTGGAAAATAACACGTCATATGGCGGTGGATAGGATCATCCCTATCCACCGTTCTTATCCATCGATAGGAGGGAGTTCCGATGCCGGAAGCGAACGTCCGTCATCGGCCGGCGGTGGCGATGGCGCTGTCATTGCTGTTTGCCGGCCTTGGACAATTGTACAACCGCCGCTATATCAAAGGAATTTTGTTCCTCATCATCGAAGCGGCGTTCCTTATCACCTTTTATAACTTTTTGAATATCGGGCTGTGGGGGCTGGTGACCCTCGGCGAAATCCCGATGCTCGATCATTCGATTTTCTTGTTGATTCAAGGGCTTGTTTCCGTGATCATCATCGCTTTTGCCGTTGCGTTGCACGTTGCCAACGTCATTGACGCCCGCAACGACGCCCGCCGGCGGCAGCGCGGCGAGCCGTTTCCCTCGCTTGTTGAGTCGTGCCGGAACGCATGGGACCGAGGATTTCCGTACATTTTTGTCACGCCTGGGCTTGTCATGCTTTTGTTTATCGTTGTGCTGCCGCTGCTGTTCATGGTGTCGCTCGCCTTTACGGACTACAACTTGTATCATTCACCGCCGCGGCATTTGTTGAATTGGGTCGGATTTGACAACTTCAAAAACTTAGTCTCCATTCCGATTTGGAAAAGCACGTTTTTCAGCGTCCTCGCGTGGACGATCGTCTGGACGGTCGTAGCGACGACGATGCAAATCGCGCTTGGGCTGTTTTTGGCGCTGCTCGTCAACGATCCGCGCATTAAGTTGAAACGATTCATCCGCACGGTGCTCATTTTGCCGTGGGCCGTGCCGGCGTTTGTCACGATTTTGGTGTTTGCCGCGATGTTTAACGATAAATTCGGGGCGATCAACCGTGAGGTGCTGAGTTTGTTTGGGTTGTCGGTTCCGTGGATGACCGACCCGTTTTGGACGAGAGTGGCGCTCATCTTGATTCAGACATGGCTTGGTTTCCCGTTTGTGTTTGCGTTATTTACCGGCGTTTTGCAAAGCATTTCCCGCGATTGGTACGAAGCGGCCGATATCGACGGGGCGACGCGCTGGCAAAAGTTTAAATCGATCACCTTGCCGCATGTGCTGTACGCCACGGCTCCGCTGTTGATCATGCAATACGCGGGGAACTTCAATAACTTCAACATCATCTATTTGTTCAACCATGGCGGTCCGGCCGTGCGCGGGCAAAACGCCGGCGGAACGGACATTCTTATTTCGTGGGTGTACGATTTGACGTTTACGACGAACAACTACAATATGGCGGCTGCGATTTCGCTCATCATCGGCTTGATTGTGTGCGGGTTTGCTGTTTATCAGTTCCGGCGCACCCGTTCCTTTAAAGAGGAGGGGAACATTTAATGAAGCGCAAATGGAAATCGCATATCGAAGTCACGCTCATTTACTTGTTTATCGCGTTCATGTTTGTTGTCATCGCTTATCCGCTTCTTTGGACCATCAGCATGTCGCTCAATCCGGGCACGAGCTTGTACTCGGCATCGCTCATTCCGGAAAAATGGACGCTCGAGCATTACAAATGGCTGTTTACCAGCCCGCAAAGCGATTATTTGCTTTGGTATAAAAACAGCTTGTTTGTTGCGGCGGTGAACGCGGCGCTGTCCGTTTTCTTCACGGCGCTCATCGCTTATGCGTTTTCGCGCTACAAATTCGTCGGGCGGAAAACGGGGCTGTACTTGTTTTTAGTCTTGCAAATGTTCCCCTCGCTCATGGCGATGGTGGCGCTGTATATTTTGCTTGACATGCTCCATTTGCTCGATTCGCTCTGGGGGCTCATTCTCATTTATGTCGGCGGGCAAATTCCGTTTAACGCTTGGCTTGTGAAAGGCTATTTTGACACGATTCCGCGCGAATTGGACGAGGCGGCGCGCATCGATGGCGCCGGTCATTTCGGCGTCTTTTTCCGCATCATGCTCCCGTTAGCCAAGCCGATTTTGGCCGTTGTCGCCTTGTTTAACTTCATGGCGCCGTTTACCGACTTTTTGCTGCCGTCGATCGTCTTGCGCGATCCGGATAAATTTACGTTGGCGGTCGGGCTGTTCAATTTCATCAGCGACCGGTTTGCCAACAACTTCACTCGCTTCGCCGCCGGCTCGATTTTGATTGCCGCCCCGATTGCCATCGTCTTTTTGTTCTTGCAGCGATATTTGATTTCCGGCTTAACAGCGGGTGGCACAAAAGGGTAAGAACCGCTATCATAAATAGTGGGCTTACCCGTTTCCACACAGCTAAACGGATAGAAAAGTTCCATGGGCAGCGCGATCTGCCCTCCACCCGGGGATGAAAATCCCGCGTCAGTTCGACATTTTCACAGTAAAGGGGGGAAACGGAAATGGGGAACCGTCTTGGTGTACTGTTCATCCTTCCGTTCCTTCTTTTTTATGCCATGCCGGCTGCGGCGGCGGAAAAAGAAGAACGGACGTGGCAAGACGAAGCGATTTATTTCATCATGGTCGACCGTTTCAACAATATGGATCCGACGAACGACCGAGACGTCAATGTCAACGACCCAAAAGGATATTTTGGCGGGGATTTAAAAGGAGTGACCGCGAAGCTCGATTACATCAAGGAAATGGGGTTTACCGCCATTTGGCTGACGCCGGTGTTTGAAAACATGCCGGGCGGCTATCATGGATATTGGATCAAAGATTTTTATCGCGTCGACCCGCATTTCGGCACGCTCGATGACTTGAAAACGCTGGTCAAAGAGGCGCACCGGCGCGACATGAAAGTCATTTTGGACTTTGTTGCCAACCATGTCGGTTACGACCATCCGTGGCTTCAAGATCCGGCGAAAAAAGACTGGTTCCACCCGAAGAAAGAGATTTTTGACTGGAACAATCAAAAGCAAGTAGAAAACGGCTGGGTGTATGGGCTTCCCGATCTGGCACAGGAAAACCCGGAAGTGAAAAAATACCTCATTGACGCCGCCAAATGGTGGATCAAAGAGACCGACATTGACGGCTACCGGCTCGATACGGTGCGGCATGTGCCGAAATCGTTTTGGCAAGAATTTTCTAAAGAAGTGAAGGCGGTGAAGAAAGACGTTTTCCTTCTCGGTGAAGTGTGGAGCGACGATCCGCGCTATATCGCCGATTACGGGAAGTACGGCATCGATGGGTTTGTCGATTACCCGCTCTATGGCGCGGTGAAGCAGTCGCTTGCGAGGCGCGATGCTTCGCTCCGCCCGCTCTATGATGTCTGGGAGTACAACCAAACGTTTTACGACCGCCCGTATTGGCTTGGGACGTTTTTGGACAACCATGATAATGTCCGGTTTACAAAGCTAGCGATTGACAACCGCAACAACCCGATTTCGCGCATCAAACTAGCCATGACGTATTTGTTCACCGCCCCAGGCATCCCGATCATGTATTATGGAACGGAAATCGCGATGAACGGCGGCCCCGATCCGGACAACCGCCGGTTGATGGACTTCCGCGCCGACCCGGAAATCATCGATTACTTAAAAAAAATCGGCCCGCTCCGTCAACAGCTGCCGTCGTTGCGGCGCGGCGATTTTACGCTCTTGTATGAAAAAGACGGCATGGCGGTGTTCAAGCGGCGCTATCGGGATGAAACCACTGTCATCGCCATCAACAATACAAGCAAAACGCAGCACGTGCATTTGACGAACGATCAGCTGCCGAAAAACAAAGAGCTGCGCGGCTTTTTATTGGACGATCTCGTCCGCGGCGATGGGGACGGCTACGATCTTGTATTGGACCGCGAAACGGCGGAAGTGTACAAACTGCGGGACAAAACGGGGATCAACATCCCGTTTATCGCCGCGCTAGTCGCGGTTTACGCGCTATTCCTCTTGTTTTTATACATGGTGAAAAAACGGGCAAAACGGATCCATGAATAAGAATAAATAGAAAGGAGGGGACTTATGACCGTTACAATTAAAGATGTCGCCAAGCGGGCCAATGTCGCGCCGTCGACCGTATCGCGCGTCATCGCCGACAGCCCGCGCATCAGCGAGAAAACGAAGCAGCGGGTGCGCGAGGCGATGAAAGAGCTCGGCTACCATCCAAATTTTATCGCCCGCAGCCTCGCCAGCCAAGCAACGCAAGTGATCGGCATCGTCATGCCGAGCTCGGCGGACCAAGCGCTGCAAAACCCGTTTTTCCCGGAAGTGATCCGCGGCATCAGCAAAGCCGCCCATGAAAAGCGGTACGCCTTGCAAATGTCGACCGGGGAAAAAGAGAGCGACATTTACGAGCGGGTCGTCGAGATGCTGCAAGGGCGGCGCGTGGACGGCGTCATTTTGCTTTATTCAAGGCAAAACGACAAGCTGATGAAATACTTGCAAAAACATGACTTCCCATTCGTCGTCATCGGCAAGCCGCACCAAAAGGCGGAACAAGTGACCCATGTCGACAACGACAACGTGCAGGCGGGAAAGGACGCCACGACCTATTTAATCGCCCACGGCCATGAACGCATCGCCTTTGTCGGGGGCAATCCGCAATATTTGGTGACCATCGACCGCCAAACCGGCTATGAAGAGGCGCTTCGTGAAGCGGGGCTGCCGTACCGGCCGGAATACGTCATCCATGAGGAGTTTTTGCAAGAAGGCGGCCAAGAGGCGATGAAAGAGCTGCTTTCTTTGCCCGAGCCGCCGACCGGGCTGGTGGTCGCCGACGATCTCATGGCGCTCGGGATGCTGAAGACGCTCGATGAAATCGGCCTGCGCGTCCCCGAAGACGTGTCGATCGTCAGCTTTAACAACACCTTGCTCGCCGAAATGTCGCGCCCGCCGCTCACCTCAATCGACATCGGCATTTTCCAGCTCGGCTACGAAGCGGCGAAAAGTTTAATGGAAAAAATCGAAAACGAAGCCGAACCGATCAAGCGCATCATCATCCCGCACCGGCTTGTCGAGCGGGGGTCGTGTGCAAGGCGCTAGATCACGGAAGCGCTGTTGGGGAAAGGTGTCCGTCGCACGTCGCATGGGCGGGCATCTTTTTCTATTTCTACATAGAGCTTAGAAGGCCAGTGAAAAACCGCTGATTCCCTTCATCAATGGGGGAACGCGTGAAAAGCAGGACCGATGCAACAAAGTTTTTCTAGTTGAGAAATGAGATGGAAAAGCTGGGCCCACGAGTAAATCACCGGCCCTCTAGAAGGCCGGTGATGTGTGAAGACAATCAGCGCGCGATCTGCCTTTCTCCATTTGAGAAACCTTGCCTCATCACCATGCATTCAAGATCCAGACAATCAAAGGGATGACGATCACAAAGCCTAATATAAGATAACTGAAATACCGAAGCCATTTGGGTGCGGATTTTACTTTCAAGCTCTCTCGTTTCCATGCTCCGCCTGTTACGATTCTTTCAAAATCTTCAATGGGCGAAAAAATTTGCTCGTTATCTTTTTTCGGATATTCCTCCGTTGCTTGCGTTTCGTGAAGATCCTTCATGATTGTCACCTTCTTTTTCAGTATTGGTGAACTACCCCCACTTAATTTTCTAGCGAAAAAACTTACTATGACTCCGTAGAAAAGATGCCCAATTTGCCAGCAAAGGAGCGCCACGCCTGAGGTCAACGGCGGCGTTCGCTCTGACAGCGCGGTTGTCGGATAAAGGAGCAGACCAAGCAAAAAGCAAACAATAGGAAGGCGGATGAACATTTGCTTAGTGGTCCACTGTTGCTTGACCGCAACATAGAAAAGGCCTACTGCCAATACGATCGATATAAATAGATGAAAAGAAAACTCGACCGCTTCCGAAAAGGCAAAGCGATTGAAAACGGGGACATAATCGATATTTAGAAGCAGTGTATACAGTTTGATGTTCCAATATGTCTCAAGCATTTTAAAAAACAAGCCAAGCCATATGCCTGACACCAAGCCAGCCACACTTCCTTTTATGACAAGCGAGCGACTCATGACTTGTCTCCCTTTATTAAATAATCAGTCTTAAATCTATAAAAGGACTGACATATCATAGTAATAATCATTCAGTATTCTCATTGTATTATCATCTTGTATTGGTTGTAAAGCAAGCATTGGTTAAGGCTCACCTACCAGAAACATTGTGATAGGCTAAAGAATGCTTGCATAGGAGATTCATTATACTATACAATGGAATCAATCGGTAAGCAGCATTTTTGAACCAAAAGGAAGGGGAACAGTATGGCAGGGATACAAGTAGAACAATCGAATGATCATTTAGTGATTCGTTGGCTGTTATCGGACATAGAAATCCCTCTCTCTGATATTGTAGAAGTAACACTTGACGATACTTATGCTGGGGAGGAGAAGACAGCGATCAGAATTGGTACGCCATACGGGGAAACCGATAGATTGGTCATTCGCACCCATGCGAATACTTATATTTTGTTTACGACTGATGCGGCCAACCTTAAAAACAAAATTGGCTCGTTTCAAAACGATGTGCGTAAACACCAATGATATTCTCGTTCTTACAGACATCGGTTAGATAACCGTTGTCTTTTTTATTTGCCAAAATCAGTACTCTCGGATGATCATGATGAGCAAACGAAAGTCATAAAGCCTAGCGGTCAGGAGATGAAGAATTTGATCTTTTGTATATTTTTATATACAATCGTATACAGAAAGGAGGGGAGAAGGTTGGAACTGAGGCGTCGATATGATCTATGATCACCACGAAGGATGGGAGTTGGTCCGGCAATGAAACCGCTACCTGAATGAACAGTTTGCTCCGCAAGATGAAGTGCTTGCCAGTGTCTTACGATCGGTGGCGAGAGTGAAAGAAACGATGGGAAAGGAGGAAAGATGAGCAAATGCATGGACATTTTTTCCCCGGGGATGGGCATTCATTCGAAGGTCATCCCCCTTGGAAAGGCCCCCATATGCGCATGGGGCCACATCGCGGCGCCAAAACATTTCGACGGGGACGGGTGCTCGATTTTTTACAAAGGTTATACGTCAAGCGTGAGACCTTAAAGCAGCAGTTGCAGTCGCCAGAGCTTCAATCGATTCATCCTGTGCTGACGGGGGAATTGAAAGCGATCGAAATGGTGATCAACGAATTCATTCAGTCGTTTGACATTCATAATGATGAGTTGAACATGATGTTGGGGATCCACCAGTCCGATGATGCCCACATCGATGAACGCGATGATGAAGGGAATGGCGAAGTAGGAAAGGAATGACCATCCAAAAAAGGAGAGAGGATTCATGTTTGTGCAAATGCGCAAAATTACAGTGGCGGAAGGATTCGCTGACCAAGTGGTTGAACGCTTTCAAAAACCAGGAATCATCGAGCAGCAAGAAGGATTTGTTGATTTGAAAATTTTAGTAAAAAAAACGCGTCGTGGTGATGAGGAAGTCGTGCTTCTGATCACATGGGAATCGGAAGAACATTGGAAAAAGTGGGAGAAAAGCGACGCGCACATCGCCGGTCATAAAGCGAAACGAAATGAGCCCAAACCGGAGTTTATTCTTCATGTAGAAGTGGGGCATTACGAAGTAAAAGCAGTGAAACAAGGGGGACAGTTGGCAGCGGCCGAAGAGTGAAGGGAGACACCAAAGCTCCTCTTTCACCGATGGCGGTCGGGGGAAGAGGAGTTGAAACAGGTTATTGTTTTGCTTCGTTTCGGACATTCGGCGTTCCGTAAGTATGGAACGTTTCGACGGTTTTGTTTCCCTATGCCTGCCCTCGGCTTCTCTCTTCTTCAGTCCATGTAATCGGTTTCCAATCCGGCGCTACGACGAGATAGCCGCCGGCACGTCCTTTTATCTTAATTAGGCGAGAAGACTCCCACTTCAACGAAGCGAAGCGGCGCATTAAACATCTTAAAGAAAAGTAAAGCTGTAGACCTGAGTGTCTTATGCTCTAGCGGCAAAGTGGACACGCCTCAAAGAATAAGGATTGCTTGAAGCAGTCAAACTTCTTTGGAAGCCTCCACTTCAAATTTTCGCTAGAAAATTAAGTGGGGGTCGTTCACTCAGTCCCTTCCTTTTCAAAAACAAAACCTCCGTCATAGGCAACGCACGCCCAAAGAGAGATGGGCACGATTCACACAAAGATCGGTCAGGGGCATGCTCCGTTCGCCTTTCACAGTCAAAGAAAATACCCGCCCCATCCGGGACGGGCAGAGAGAAGAGGGGCACCTTGTTACGAAGTAGGGAACATCGTAGCTTTATCGTACGCGATGTTTTCCCATTGTGCCATATTTTTGTAAGGAAAGGTAACGTGATTTTGTAAAAGGGTTGGCGTCAACGGCGGCTGCCATCAGCTGCTAATGAATTGGCCGCCGTCGACATGAAGCATTTGCCCGGTCATGTACGATGATTCGTCGCTTGCCAAAAAGACGTAGCACGGGGCGACTTCGCTCGGCTGGCCGGGCCGTTTCATCGGGGTGTTGGCGCCGAACGTGGCGACTTGGCTGCTTTGGAATGTCGACGGGATGAGCGGTGTCCAAATCGGGCCTGGGGCGACGCCGTTGACGCGGATGCCTTGGCCGACGAGCGCTTTGGCCAGCGAGCGGGTGAAGGCGACGATCGCTCCTTTTGTTGCTGAATAGTCAATCAGTTGTTCATTGCCTTCATAGGCGGTGATGGAAGCGGTGTTAATGATGACGCTGCCGTTTTTTAAGTGCGGGAGCGCCGCTTTCGTTAGGAAAAAGTAGCCGAATACGTTCGTACGGAACGTTTTTTCCAGCTGTGCCGCGGTGATGTTGAGAATGTTCGGCTGCGGGTGCTGTTCAGCGGCGTTGTTGACGACGATGTCCAACTTGCCGAACGTCTCGATCGTTTGTTTCACCGCCTCTTTGCAAAACGTTTCATCGCCGCTGTCGCCGGCGATCGCCAAGCACCGTTTTCCTTCCTGTTCGACGAGCCGTTTCGTTTCCGCGGCGTCCTCGTGTTCGTTCAAATACAAAATGACGACATCGGCTCCTTCTTTGGCGAAATGAACCGCGACCGCCCGGCCGATGCCGCTGTCGCCGCCGCTGATGATGGCGACTTTATTCGCCAATTTGCCGCTTCCTTGATACGAGTCTTTGATCGTGACCGGCTGCGGGTTCATCTCCGTTTGCAGGCCCGGCTGGCGCGTCTGGTGCTGCGGCGGCAGCGTGGCTTGTTGCTTTGTGACCATATGTTTCTCCTCCTTGGCGGGTATTGTCAACGTTAGTATGGAACGGAGGGGCGGAAATATGTGCAACGAGGCGATGAAGGGGTCGACAGTGATCACTTTTTTGCCGACGTTTCCATCGAGGTCGTTTGCCGATCATGACGCATGGTATATGCTTTTTTCTGAAGCGGTAAGGCGATAGCCGTTGAGCCGAAGGAACGGGTTCAAGGCGGCAAATCTTGTTCGTTGATTGGCGTGATGAAACAGATGATTTTGGAAGAGGCTGGCATCTAATGCTGCCGCCTTTAGCTAAAGGGGGAAGCGTCTTGCCCGGAAGCGCTTTGTTTCGGACGGTTGACCGCGCTGTTCAGCAGATCTAGAAGGCTGGTGAAAAACGGTTGTTTCTCTTGATCGATGGGGGAACGTGTGAAATGCGATACCGATGTGACAAGGCTTTTCTATTTGAGAAACAAGGCTGGTAAGCGGCCTGTTCCCTTAAATCACCAGCCTTCTAGAAATTTACGGAACATGTTCTTTTCCTCTTTCGTTTTTTCGTTTCTTGCCATAAACGTCTTTGGGGGGAGATGGTCTTTACTTTTTTGATTAAGTAAAGATAAAATAGTGGGCAAAGAGGAAAGTCCTGCGGTATTTTGGCGCAAGAAGCCAGCGAGCAGTTGCACGTCCATCTGAGAGATTTCATCAATGCTCAACGACTCGAAAAGCAGTTCTAAAATGTATGTTCGAACACGGAGCTGTCGACTCCGACATAGAGTTTCATGAGATCACCTCCGTTCATTGTAGGATCGTGGGGGTGGGACTCTTCGGGATGCCCCCGGACCGCGCATGTTGACCAGTCACCCTCGCGTATGAGAACTCACGTCTCTCGGCTGCTCGAACCATTGCTTACTTCTTCGTGTTGGTAGTGTTTTAATGTCATCGAAAGCTGAAGTGAGGAGTGATATTCTTGAGACAGGAATCTTTGGAACAGAGAGTAGAACGGCTTGAATTTTATATTGACCTATTACGAGATTTTGCCGTTGATCCGGAAACATTTGCTATTTGGGATTGGGTCATTTCTCGTAAATTAAACAAAAGTCAGGTGGATCGCTTAATGAAGACAGCTAAAGAGTTCAATCAAGCCATTAAGATAGCGAATGAAAACGGCAATCAGCCACCAAAGTTCGAAGAGTTCAGCCGAAAAATTATTGAGATTGTCCATTTCGAAGATGATCCTGCAGATGAAGAGACTGTGTTGCAATTTTTAAAACGAATTAAAAACTCTCACAGATATTTGTCCGATTGCTACTTGACTACCACAGAATAACCCTCGTATCACAAATGTTTTCATTTTTTTACTAGAAGGCCGGTGAAAAATCGCTGTCACACACCAACTGGAGGCATTTTCATTCAGAAAAGAAAGCTGATTCTGCAAGGTTTCTCTCATTGAGAAATGGGTGGAACTCAGCAGTATTTTGCACAAAATCACCAGCCTCCTAGGAACATTTTTGTGAAAATGCCGAACTGACGCGGAGTTTTATCTCCCGGTGAAGGGCAGATCGCGCTGTCCATGGAACTTTTCTTTGGAACCTATATTCCTTAATCTGTCATTTTTGTGTTAGAGGTGAGGGCAAGGTTTGCTTATGAATATTTTTTGTTCCGAGACGATGGCATGGCCGAGGTTTGTTGCGTGAAAAACGAAGAGAGGAAAACGAGCTGACTCGTTTGAGCCAGCTCGTTTTCTTTACAGCACATTGAAATAACGCGCTTCCGGATGGGCGACGACGATCGCCGAGACGGAGGCTTCCGGCTCCATCATGTAGCCGTCGGTCAAGCGGATGCCGACATCTTCCGGATGAAGGAGGCGGAACAGCTTTTCTTGGTCTTCCAAGTTCGGACAGGCCGGGTAGCCGAACGAGTAGCGCTGGCCTTGGTATTTGGCGGCGAAGCGCTCTTCCATCGTGAAGTCCGGGTCGTCTGGGAAGCCCCAGCGGTCGCGCATAATTTGATGGATGCGTTCGGCGAACCCTTCGGCGATCTCGAGCGCCAACGCCTGAATGGCGTGGCTTTTCAAAAATTCGCCTTCGTCTTTCCACTGTTGGGCGAGTTCGCGGATGCCGTGCCCAGCGGTGACGGCGAAAAAGCCGACATAGTCCATTTCCCCGCTCTCTTTCGATTTCAAGTAATCGGCGAGGCAAAGGTGCGGCGCCCGCGGCTGGCGCGGGAAGTCAAACGTCTCAAGCACGGTTTGCCGGTCGATCGGGTCGTAAATGTACACGCGGTTGCCGTCGCTTTGCGCCGGGAAAAAGCGGTAGACGCCGGCCGGCTGAATCCAGTCGTGTGTTTTGGCGGCGGCGATCAGCTCATCGACGACCGCTTTTAAGGCGAGCGCTTTTTCGTCTTTTTCTTCCAACAGCCGCTTCACTTTTCCTTTCAAGCCGAGATGATGGCCGAGCACCATTTGCCAGTTGACGTACGGCAACACGTGGTCAAGCGGCACATTCCTTAGCACGTGGCGGTCGAGATCGGCCGGCACGTAGACCGGGACGTCGGTCGAAACGTTGGATTTGGCGGCCGCGGCGACAGCCGCCGTTCGCGCCGGTTCGTGTCCAACGGTTTCTTTTTTTTGATAGTCGATCTCGCCTTGCTGGATTTGGTTGGCAAGGGCGAGCCCATCCATGGCGTCCTTCGCGTACAAGACGATGCCGTCGTATTCGGGCGCGATTTTGTTTTCCGTAAACTTGCGCGTCAAGGCGGCGCCGCCGACTAAAATCGGGGTCGAAACACCGGCTTGCCGCAAGTCTTGCGCGGTGACGACCATCTGTTGCGCCGATTTGACGAGCAGGCCCGACAGGCCGATGATGTCCGGTTTATGCTCGCGCACCGCTTCGATGAGCTGCTGGGGGGCGACTTTGATGCCAAGGTCGATCACTTCATAGCCGTTGTTGCTTAAAATAATGTCGACCAAGTTTTTGCCGATGTCATGCACATCGCCCTTCACCGTCGCCAGGATTACTTTTCCTTTCGTGCTTCCTTCTTTCTTTTCCATATATGGTTCTAAAAAGGCGACGGCCGCTTTCATTACTTCTGCGCTTTGCAATACTTCAGCGACGATGAGCTGGTTGTTGTTAAACAGCCGTCCGACTTCGTCCATGCCGGCCATGAGCGGGCCGTTGATGATCGCGAGCGGATCGGAGTACGTTTCCAGCGCCTGTTCCAAATCGGGAATGAGCCCGTCTTTTGATCCTTCAATGACGTAGCGGGCGAGCCGCTCTTCCAAGCTCAAGTTCGTCTGCACCGGCTTGGCGGCGGTGATTTTGCTTCGGTAAAATTCAATAAAGGCGTTTAACGTTTCGTCGCTGGTGGCAAAAAGAAGCGCCTCGGCCATCCGCACTTCTTCTTCCGGAATCGAAGCGAACCGCTCGAGCTTCTCGGTGTTGACGATGGCGTAATCGAGCCCGGCTTGCGTGCAATGGTACAAAAAGACCGAGTTCAGCACTTCGCGCCCGGCCGGCGGCAAGCCGAACGAGACGTTGCTGATGCCGAGCATCGTTAAACAATGAGGAAGCCGCTCTTTAATGAGGCGGATTCCTTCGATCGTTTCTTTCGCCGCGCCGATGTATTGCTCATCGCCGGTGCCGACCGGGAAGACGAGCGGATCGAAAATGATGTCGCGCTCAGGCACGCCGTAGCGGTTCACGAGCAAGTCATACGAACGCAAGGCGATCTCGAGCTTCCGTTCGGCGGTGACCGCCATCCCTTGTTCATCGATCGTCCCGACCACAACGGCGGCGCCGTAGCGGTGCAGCAGCGGCACGACGTTGGCAAAGCGCTCTTCGCCGTCTTCGAGGTTGATCGAGTTAATGATCGCCTTTCCTTGTGAATACGTGAGGGCGCGCTCGATGACACGCTCGTCGGTCGAGTCAATGACGAGCGGCACTTTTACTTTTTTGACGACTTCGCGGACGAACTGTTCCATGTCGGAAAGCTCATCACGGTCCGGATCGGCGAGGCAAATGTCGATGACATGGGCGCCGTTTTTCACTTGGGCGCGGGCGATTTCCGCCGCTTCTTCGTATTTGCCTTCGGCGATGAGGCGCTTAAATTTGCGCGAGCCGATGACGTTCGTCCGCTCACCGACAAAAAGCGGGCGCATCGTTTCATCGTAGATGAGCGCTTCAATGCCGGAGACGGCGTGCGTGTCAAACGAGGACGGGATCGGCCGCGGCGGAATGTGGCGCACCGCTTCGGCGATGGCCCGGATATGGTCCGGCGTCGTGCCGCAGCACCCGCCGACGATGTTGATCCATCCTTTTTCGGCAAAGCGGCGGATTTTTTCCGCGAGCATCTCCGGTGTTTCATGGTAATGCCCTTCTTCGTCCGGCAGGCCGGCGTTCGGGTAGCAGCTGACCGCCGTGTCGGCAAGCGAGGCGAGCGTGCGCAAATGATCGGTCATAAACTCCGGGCCGGTCGCGCAGTTTAAGCCGACGGCGATCGGCTTCATGTGGCGGATCGAGATGAAAAACGAATCGATCGCCTGCCCGGCAAGCGTTGTACCCATCGGCTCGATCGTGCCGGAAATCATGAGCGGCACGCGGCGGCCGACCGCTTCAAACGCTTTGGAAATGCCGATGAATCCCGCTTTGACATTCAAGGCATCTTGGCACGTTTCCAAAAGGAGAAGGTCGACGCCGCCCAAAAGCAGTCCGCGCGCCTGTTCTTCATAGGCGGCAACGAGTTCGTCAAACGTCGCTCCGCCCGTGACCGACAAAGTTTTCGTCGTCGGCCCCATCGAACCGGCGACAAAGCGCGGCCAGTCGGGCGTCGCGAACGCCTCGGCCGCTTGTTTGGCGAGCTTCGCTGCTTCGATGTTCAGCTCGAGCGCCAAATGGCCAAGTCCGTATTCATCAAGGACGATGCGCGTCGCCCCGAACGTGTTCGTTTCAATGATGTCCGCGCCGGCTTCCAAGTACGCTTCATGAATGCGGCGGATGACGTGCGGGGCGGTGATGGTCAAGTATTCGTTGCACCCTTCATACGCCTCGCCGCCAAAGTCGGCGGCTGATAAGTTGGCGCTTTGGATCATGGTGCCCATGGCGCCGTCGATGACAAGAATTTTTCGCTGCAGCTGTTGTTCGAAGATGAGGTCAGCCATGCACAACCTTCCTTTCTTTCGCGGCCGCTTCTTTTTCGTGAATGTAGCGGACGAGCTCCACCGTCATGTCGTAGCGCAAAAACGGCGTAATGAAATAAATGCCGTGAAACAAGTCGAACGCCGCATCAATGAGCGCTTTGGCGATGGCGATTCCTTCGCGCGCCGCCCGCACCGGGTCGTCGCCGCAGGCGGCCATGCGGGCGCGAATATCGTCGGACAGCGTAATGCCCGGCACCTCATGATGCAAAAACTCGGCGTTGCGCGCGCTCACAAGCGGCATAATGCCGATGTAAATCGGCGCATTCAAATGTTTCGTCGCTTCGTGCACGGCCATGATTTTCTCTTCCGAGTAAACCGGTTGAGTCAAGAAATAATGGGCGCCGCACTGAATTTTTTTCTCCATCCGCTCAACGGCCTTATCCAAATGGCGGACATTCGGATTGAACGCCGCGCCGATCGAGAAGTTCGTTTTTTGTCCGAGCGGTTTGCCCGAATACGACAATCCCTCATTAAACTGGCGGATCAAGCGGATTAAATCAAACGACGATAAATCGTACACCGATGTCGCTCCCGGAAAGTCGCCGATTTTTGACGGGTCGCCGGTAATGGCGAGCACGTCGGTGATGCCGAGCGTATGCAGGCCCATCAAGTGTGACTGCAGGCCGATCAAGTTGCGGTCGCGGCACGTAATATGCACGAGCGGGCGGACGCCGAGCCGCTCTTTGATGATGGCCGCGACGGCGGCGTTGCTGATGCGCGGCGTGGCGAGCGAGTTGTCGGCCAGCGTCAGCGCGTCAATGCCGGCGTCATGGAGCGCTTTCGCCCCGGCGAGAAATTTGTCAATGCCCAATTTTTTCGGGGGATCGAGCTCGACGATCACCGAGCGGCGGGCGCGGACAAGTTCGGGAAGCGGCGTCGCTGATGATGGAATGTCGGATTGGACCGACACCGGCACGGCGCGTCGTTTGACCGTTTTTTCCGTTACCGGCGTCCGGTCTTGCAGCGCCCGCGCCATCGCTTCAATATGGTTCGGCGTCGTGCCGCAGCATCCGCCGAGCAGCCGCACCCCTTGGTCGCGAAACGCTTTCGCCGTTTCCTCGAAGTATTCGGCATTCGTCTCATAGACGAGCCGGCCATCGCGATAGTCGGGGAGGCTCGCGTTCGGGTACGCCGATAAAAAGGCGCGCGTTGGCAGCGGCACTTCCTCGAGCGATTGAAGCATATAGTACGGCCCGAGCCGGCAGTTGAGCCCGACGACATCGGCGCCAAGCGCTTCTAAGCGGGCGAGGGCGTCAGCGAGCGGCGTGCCGTCTTGCAAGACGCCCACTTCATGGAGCGACACATGGGCGATGACCGGCAAGTCCGTCTCTTTGCGGGCGATGGCGAGCACCGTCTCCAACTCTTCTAAATCGTAATACGTCTCGAGCAGCACGCCGTCCACTCCCTCCGCCAGCAAGACAAACAGCTGCTCGCGGAACGTCCGCTTCACTTCATCAAGCGGCACGGCGCTTTTGTTTAACGTGCGCAGCCCGCCAATGGTCCCGAGCACGTACGCCCGACCGTTGGCGGCTTGCCTAGCGAGCCGCACCGCCGCCCGGTTGATGGCCGGCACCTCATCTTGCAAGCCGTAGCGGGCGAGTTTCACATAGTTGGCGCCGTAGGTATTCGTCTGGATGACGTCGGCGCCTGCCGCGATATAGGCTTCGTGAATATGGACGATGTCTTCCGGTTTCGATAGATTCAATTCTTCAAAACAACGGTCAACGCCATGCGAATAGAGAAGCGTCCCCATCGCCCCATCGGCGATCAGCACGCGTTGTTTCAACTCATCAAGCAATCCCACGTTCCATTTCCCCCGTTTCTTGGCAAGTAAAAGAAAAAAGCCTTCTAAGAAGAAGACTTTCCGTTCGCTTCTTCTTATCTTCCAGGCTGCTGCCTGTCTGGATTTAGCACCTTGGCCGCCCGCCAGGTTGCTGAGGGTTCACCGGGCCAGTCCCTCCCCCTCTCTTGATAAGAAAATTCGTATCCAATTGTATCGTCCCGTTTGGGTGATTACTATATAATTTAATGTATTTTTTGAAATTATTCAATACAGTGAAGCAAGAAATTTGCCAAAGATTTGCCCGATCAAGGGAGAAGGAACTCTTGTATGATTGCAAAAATCGGAAATAGCGCTACAAACACCTGCCGCCATGCGGGCAATCGGTGTTTTCTCTTTGCTTGCCAATCGAACGTTCAGCAGGGAAAGACATTCTCCAGTGGCCGATGTTCAACGAAGCCATGCGCTGTTTTCCGATTGAGGCTGGTGAAAAACCGTTGTCACACACCAATCAGAGGCATTTTCATTCAGAAAAGTTCCATGAGCAGCGCGACTTGCCCTCCACCCAGGCATGAAAATCTCGCGTCAGGCCGGCATTTTCATTCAGAAAAGAAAGTGGATTCCACTAAGTCTCTCTAATTGAGAAATAGGTGAAATCAGTAGTATGTTGCACTAAGTCCACCGACCTCTATTGTGTTTTGGCTATTGAACATCTCCTTGCGCTGACACCAATTTCTTACCAATCGCTTTTTTGCTTAGTTCATCACCATAACGTGCACTTCTCTGAACAGGTGTAGGCAAAAAATGATTTGTTCCTATTCTTTCGTGGATGCATAAGTTAAGGCATGTCATGAAATACAACTTTTAGTGAAGAGCCTTTTGTTTCGATAGCACAAAAAATGTCGAAATATGTTAAAAAAAGACGAAAAACGTCAACTCATTTCTCTTTTTTTTTAATTTTTTTTTAAGAGTCAAAGTGTATAATAAAAAATGGATGATGTTAACAAGGAATTTAATAGAAATGGCGTCACAGACAGGAGTGAAATAGATGAAACGATGGTCGTGGCCGTATTTTATTCTCATTAGCCTGCCGTTTGTGTTGTTTATTGTCCTTGCCTTTGGTTTAAAAGCGGCTAAGATGCCAATGTGGGGAAAAATCGCATTGATTGCGGCCGTTCTTGTTTATGGGATCGTTTATTCGCGTTTATTGCGGAAAATAAAATAAAGTCCGATCGGATTTGAAATACGAGTAGTTCACGCTTATTGCCAGAACGCTCGGCGTGTCGCAAGCAGTTGCTACAACTGTTGTTTCGATCGTGCTGACCGGCTCCACGCTCGTTTCGATGATTCTTGGAATTACTGCGATTTTGTCAGGCGGAGTCGATGCCATTTTGGAAATTGGCTGGTCAGCGTTTGTAGCAACGGTGAAAAAAATAGTGGCTGAGCGGGAACAAAAAGCGGCTATTGCATGGTAACATGGAAACCGGCAGGGGGAGAAAGGCCCCCTGCCGTTCCTATGAGATGAAAGGGGGAAGAGCCGTGAGACTCGTATGGCTATGGTATCTCCAAAAACAGCGAAGCAGTATCGCCCCTTTACAGCGAAAATCACCGTTTTCCCCGCGGACGACACTGTTGTTGTTGGAAGCGACGAAATGGCTCATTTCGTCGGCGCTCGTTGCAGTGATCTGTTTTCGATCGACAATGATGTTTCGTCCTGTTGTGACGATGTTGATTCTTTTCTTTTTATCGGTCGGTCCTCTAATCGGGGTTTCGCTGGAGTCAAAAGAGGCGTTGGAGCGCCGCTACCATTTTGACTATTTGCGGTTGTCTAGTGTGCGGGATGATCACGTATGGAGGCGGTTGCTAGGCCTTCACTATGCGGTGTCTTTGCTGCGTCTATCGCCGTTGTTTCTCCCTCCCTCTGTCGGCTTGATCGCCAAGTTTGGGGTGGTAGGAGCGGTGTGGGTATGGCTTGGGCAAGCGATGATGCTGCTTCTGTATGTCATATCGCATATGATGCGCGGTTCAACAACTAGAGCGGCGCGTGTATGTTCAGCTTTGTTCTTTCGCATGGCCTCATTGGCGCTCGGGTATGCTGTGCTTGCGGCGATAATGCCGCTGTTGCAATTGTCCCGCCAAGCGGTTCGGATGTATGGGTTGTCGCTTTCTTATCTTGCGCATATGGATGATTACGTTGCTCACTGGCAACAGCAATTTTATCAACGCATGGCCCACTTAGGGGAAGGATGGTCCTTTTCAAGCACTGCTTTATCACTTGTTGGAGCTGGGTTTGTACTGTTGGCTCTGCTTTGTTTTCCTTTTCTTCGTGCCTCTCATTCCAGCAAGGCGATGGATAAGCTGTATTCATGGCAGCTGCGTGCCATTGAGGTATTAGCGGTTCGCGGCACGAACAATGCGATTTTATATAAGGATCTTTGTCTGTTCATGCGCAAAGCAAAGGAGTTGGCCAAGCCGCCTTGGACGCTGTTTCTGCCAGGGGAATTGTTCTTGGTTGCTGGAGCGAATTTGCCGCTGTTGGCGGCCGTTCACAACGGAGCGATCCTTTTGTTTTTGTTTCTGTTCGAAGTATACTTGGTCATGACAGGGACGTTGCGAGCCATGACCGATGCCTTTCCAGACATTTTTCAGTTTGAAAGCGAAATGGAGCGTCTCCTTGTTTTTCGGCTTCTTTCTCCGCCTCCCCTTGGATCGTTAATTGAAGCGAAATGGACGCTGCTTGAGCGATTAGGGAGTTACCCATGCCTAATCGCATGCGGATGGCTGTTTATCGAATATATCGGATTATCGGGAGTGCATCGAGGGGTGTGGGCGGTAATCGGAGCGATACTGATGCTGCCAGCCTATCCGTTTGTTGTGAAACGGATTTTGCGCACCGATTATGAAGTGTTCTGCCTTGTTTTAGCCAGCGGTGAACAAGCGGCATTGACATCTCCGCGTGATTATGCAGGGTATATGTTGATTGCAGCCGGAAATCATTCGTTTCATCGCTTGTTAATTTACATCACCATCTTTTCATCGCTCGTTTCGGCCTTTTTTATGCTCTTGAAAGGTTGGAGTTGGGCGTGGTACAGCGGTTTGTTTGTCGTGATGCTTTACCTTGTATTGTGGCACAGTTCTCGATATGCGCGGCGCATGTGAGGGGGCATTGATGATGATCAAGCGAGCCATTCACACTCATTTCCCGTATTTTCTATTGTCACTAGGGGTGTATGTTGTCTGCTTTGCATTGGGGGCAGGGATTTTTTCGCAAAAACTTGTCATTCATCCGACTTCGATGGCGTTTTGGGCTACTTTCGGGCACAACTTGATGGTTGGGGTCATTTTGATGGTCGGCGGATGGCTGACGTTAGGAATGGCTAATACTCTTTATCTTGGTTATCATGCTGCGATGCTCGGAGTGATCGTGAAAGGAGTCGCCAAAGGCTATGGTTGGCATCCGTTGATGACAGGAGTTTTCCCCCATGCCATTCCGGAAATAATGGGACATCTTTTGTTTTGTACATTAGGATATGAAACATGGCGATTTCTTCACATTGTGAAGCAAAGAGCGAGGGGGGAAAAAACGGAACCGCTCTATATACGCGATATCCTCTTTTTGTTTTTGGTGGCGGTTGTGCTGCTCATTCTCTCCGCCGGCTTGGAGGCAACGGTGTCTCATGGGTGAGAGGTGTAAATGCAAAGCGATTGAATCATAGTGGAAAAAGAATAGAGAAAATAAGGGAGAGAACAAAGGATGGATCCGTTGTTTTCGCTACAAAACTTGACGTATCGCTATGATGGGGGAGCAACGATTTTTCAGCAATTTTCATTTTCCATTTTCCCTGGAGAGAAGGTGCTCCTCACAGGCCCAAACGGAGTGGGGAAAACGACGCTTTTGCATATTATTTCGGGATTGCTCACTAAAGGCGAGCTGCACTATGAAGCTTTTTATAAAGGCCGTCCCATTCAGCTTTCCGACATGCGCGCCCATTTGTCTTATGTGACTTCGGAGACCGTGATGTTTTCGAAGTTGACTGGCTATGAAAATATTGAATGCTTCCGCCTTTTATGGAAGTTGGATCGACAGTACACTCATAAAGCCAAAGAATTGTGCCGCTTGTTGAAGATGGAGGAGATGCTGGCGCTTCCGGTGGACCAGTATTCACTAGGCACAAGGCAAAAGTTGCATGTTGCGATTTCGTTGGCACGTCCAGTGGAATTGTATCTGATGGATGAGCCCTTCAATTCCCTTGATATGGTGAGCCGCGATCGGTTGACCGAATGGATCCAACAGGACCACGAGGCGGCTTATTTGATCGCTTCCCACGTTCATCAAGAGCGATTTCCTGACTCGCGCATCGTATCGCTTACACGCCCAAGCGGCGGATCTGAAACGGAGAAATCATCGTGAAATCTGAACGATCAAAAAGCGTGTTTCCAATCAAGGGATCCGACATTGTTTTCCGTTGCGCTTTCATCCCTGCTGTGTTCTAATTAGGAATGATGGATATGATGAAGATGGGGGGCTGAAAGTGAACGGACAAACAATCATCCGCTTTGACCATGTGACGAAGGAATACGATGGGACAGCGGTATTGGACGACGTCAGTTTCGAGATGGAGCGAGGCAAATTTTATACGCTGCTAGGTCCGTCCGGATGTGGGAAGACGACGATTTTGCGGCTGATCGCCGGGTTTATTGAACCGACGCAAGGGACGATTTATTTTCACGGGAAGCCGATGAATCACGTTCCGCCCAACAAGCGGCAAGTCAATACGGTGTTTCAAGATTACGCCTTGTTTCCGCATTTGGATGTGTTTGAAAATGTCGCTTTTGGTTTGCGGGTGAAAAAAATGAAAGAAGCGGACGTTCGCCAAAAGGTGAAGGAAGCGCTCCGGTTTGTCAACTTGGAAGGGTATGAACGCCGCCGCATTCAGGAAATGTCCGGCGGCCAGCGGCAGCGCGTCGCGATTGCCCGAGCGATCGTGAACGAGCCGGAAGTGCTGCTTCTTGATGAACCGCTCTCGGCGCTCGATTTGAAGCTGCGCACGGAAATGCAGTACGAGCTTCGCGAATTGCAGCGCCGGTTGGGGATCACGTTTATTTTCGTCACGCATGATCAAGAAGAAGCGCTGGCGATGTCCGACTATATTTTTGTCCTCCATAAAGGGAAAATTCAGCAATTTGGGACGCCAAAAGAGATTTACGATGAGCCGGTCAATCGGTTTGTTGCTGATTTCATCGGCGAATCGAACATTTTATCGGGGCGCATGATCGCAGATTTTCTCGTCGAATTTGCCGGCCGACAGTTTGCCTGCGTTGACCGCGGCTTTGTGCCCAACGAATCGGTTGATGTCGTCATTCGCCCGGAAGATTTGGAGCTCGCCGCACCGGAAGACAGCCAAATCGTCATTCGCGTCGATTCGCTTTTGTTCCGCGGCGTTCATTATGAAATTTGCGGCTATGATGAAAACGGCAATGAATGGCTCGTTCATTCAACGAAAAAAGCGGAAGTCGGGGAAACGATCGGGCTTCGCTTTGAACCGGAAGCGATTCATGTCATGCGAGCCGAGCGCAGGAAAGGGGACGAAGGATGGAACGGGCATGGCGAAACTGGTATTTGATCCCCTATGCGGCATGGCTGGTGTTGTTTGTCATTGCGCCGCTCGTCTTTCTCGTGTATGAGTCGTTTTTGGATATCGATGGACAGTGGACGCTGGCCAATTATGAAAAGGTGCTGACGCCCATTTATTTGAAAATGATGGCGTATTCGTTTTGGTACGCGCTGCTGATTACGCTCGCCTCCTTGTTGATCGGCTATCCGACCGCGTATTGGCTGACGAAAACGCGGCATAAGCAGCTATGGCTGCTGTTGCTCATTTTGCCAATGTGGGTGAATTTGTTGCTGAAGGTGTATGCGTTTTTAGGGCTGTTCGGCACATACGGACTGGCCAACGCTTTTTTGCAGGCGATCGGCCTCGGGGCGCGGCAGCTGTTGTTCACCGATTTCAGCTTTGTGTTCGTCTCCGTGTACATTTTTATTCCGTTTATGGTGCTGCCGATTTTTAATGCGCTGGAAGAATTGCCGCCGTCACTCATTGATGCGGCCCGCGATTTGGGCGCGTCCGGGTGGACGACGTTCCGCCGCGTCGTGTTCCCGCTCACCCTCAGTGGGGTGAAGGCCGGCTGCCAGGCGGTGTTTATCCCGGCGTTGTCGCTGTTTATGATTACGCGCCTCATTGCGGGCAATCGCGTCATTACGCTTGGCACGGCCATTGAGCAGCATTTTCTCGTCACCCGAGATTGGGGGATGGGGGCGACGATTGCGGTTGTGCTCATGATCGCGATGGCGGTCATTGTCTTCTTGACAGGAAGCGGAAGGAAAGAGGGAAGTCGATGAAACGCACACATCGGTGGGGGCGCGTCTATTTGCTTTTTGTGTTTGCCATCATGTACACGCCGATTGGGTACTTGATGTATTATTCGTTCAACAGCGGCGGGACGATGCACGATTTTCAATTCTTCACGTTGAAATGGTATGGCGAGGTGCTATTGGATGACCGTTTGTTGATCATTGTGCTCAATACGCTGGTCGTCGCGTTATTGTCGGCGGCGGTGGCCACGATTTTGGGCGTCATCGGGGCATTGGCCATTTACTATGTCAAGCGGCAGCGGATGAAAAATACGCTGCTCGCTCTCAACAATGTGCTGATCGTCAGCCCGGACGTCATCATCGGCGCTTCGTTTTTATTGTTGTTTACGCTGGCTGGCATCAAGCTCGGGTTTGTGTCGGTGCTGTTGTCCCATATCGCCTTTAGCGTGCCGATTGTCGTGCTGATGGTGCTGCCCAAGCTTGAGGAGATGAGCCCGACATGGATCGATGCGGCGCGCGATTTGGGGGCAGGATCGCGGCAAGTGCTGTCGCGGGTGATCCTCCCGTTTTTGACGCCGAGCATCTGGGCCGGGTTTTTTATGGCGCTCACGTATTCGCTCGATGATTTTGCCGTGACGTTTTTTGTGACAGGAAATGGGTTTTCGACGTTGTCGGTCGAAATTTATTCGCGGGCGCGCCAAGGCATTTCCTTATCGATCAACGCGCTGTCAACGCTGTTGTTTTTGTTTACGATGCTGCTGGTCGTCGGCTATTACGTGCTCAGCCAAAAAGGCGGCCGCATGTACGGAATAGGGGGGCGGAAGTAGGTGAAACGTCTCGTTCAAGGGTTTGCCGCTATATTCATCGCCGCGTTCGCCCTGATGTTCATGACCCATCGGCTCAACGAAACGGAAGGGTACGGAGGCGACAAGACGGTCAGCGTGTACAACTGGGGCGATTACATCGATCCGGCGCTGATCCGGAAGTTTGAAAAAGAAACCGGCTGGAAAGTCGTTTATCAAACGTTCGATTCGAACGAGGCGATGATGGCGAAAATCGCTCAAGGCGGCGCGACGTTTGATGTCGCCGTTCCGTCCGATTACGCCATCAGCAAGATGATCGAGGAAAACTTGCTTTTGCCCCTCGACCATAGTAAACTGCCGAACTTGAAATACATTGAACCGCGGTTTCTCGATTTGTCGTTTGACCCGCATAACCGCTATTCGGTGCCGTATTTTTGGGGGACGGTCGGCATCGTCTACAACCGCGGGATGCTGGGTGGCAAAACGATCACCAGCTGGAACGACTTATGGAACCCGGATTTGCGCAATCAAATTTTGCTTGCTGACGGGGCGCGCGAAGTGATGGGAATGGCGTTAAACAGCCTCGGCTATTCGCTCAACGATACAAACAAGCAGCATCTGCAAGAGGCAAAACGAAAGCTCGACCGGCTTATGCCGAATGTAAAGGCCATTGTCGGCGATGAAATCAAACTGCTTCTTGCCAACGAAGAGGCAGCCGTCGGTGTCGTCTGGTCGGGCGATGCGGCGGAAATCATTTCCGAAAACGAAGCGTTGGACTATGTCGTGCCCAAGGAAGGATCCAATTTATGGTTTGACAACATGGTCATTCCGAAAACAGCGAAAAACATCGAAGGCGCGCACGCGTTTATCAATTTTATGCTTGACCCGAAACACGCGGCGCAAAACGCCGAATATGTCGGCTACTCGACGCCGAATCGCGCGGCGCTTCGCTATTTGCCAAAAGACATTGCCAATGACCGGCGCTTTTACCCTGATTTGGATTCGGCAGGGCGCTTGGAAGTGTACGAAAACTTAGGGAAACGTATGCTCGCCTACTATAATGAGTTGTTTTTGCAGTTTAAGATGCAGCAAAAATAAACCATTGCCGGATGAGCGAGGGCGTGTCTGAAAAAACTTGACACGCCCCCGCTTTTTGCTGGGGAGGCTAGCGTTTTCTTTTTCTCGGGATCGTCAACGCTTTCCAGCGCTCGGCGTTCAGCTGTTTCGCGATATAGACGATTTGTCCGATATGATACGAATAATGGTACATTTGTCGCTCAATCGCTTCGATGACAGAATGGGGCTCACCGCGGATCGTGACCGTCCGCAACAAATCCGTTTCTTGCCGTTCGCTGAGCGTCTGAAACAAAGCGGACCACCCCTTTTCCCAGCAGGCCATGACTTCTTCGCGCGTATGAAAATCGTTGATAAACTCATCATCGCGGTTGCGGTTCGGTTTTTCCCCATCCGATGACAAAAAGTCTGTCCAGCGCGACACCATATTTCCGCTCATATGTTTGACAATGATGGCGATGCTATTGGCCTCCTCATGAAAACAATAGAACAGCTGTTCCTCTGAACATTGAGCCATCGCTCGTTCGGCGATCGGTAAGCACAGAAAACGGTGCGGTTCTTATTTCTCCCAAAAGAAAGGATTGGAAGACCCCCATTTTTTCTGAAATCACGCCCTTCGATCATGCTTGTAAAACAAAAAAGCGGATCGAGGATTCCCTCATCCGCTTAACGATAATTCACAAACTGCACCTCAATTGGCAAATCCGCTTCGCGAATGGCGGCGATGACCTTTTGCAAGTCGTCTTTGCTTTTGCCGCTGACGCGGATTTGGTCATCCTGCACTTGGCTTTTCACTTTCAGCCCTGTGTTTTTAATGATCGTGTTGATCTTTTTCGCGTTTTCTTTGTCGATTCCTTGGACAAGCTTGGCGCGCTGGCGCACCGTGCCGCCTGAGGCCGGCTCGATTTTTCCGTATTGGATGTTTTTCGTCGCCACCCCGCGTTTAATGAGCTTGCCGATGAGCACGTCCTTCAGCTGCTCCAGCTTAAACTCATCGTCGGAGATAAGAACGAGCTCGTCTTTCTCGAGCGAAATGTCGCTTTTGCTTCCTTTAAAGTCATAACGCGTTTTGATTTCTTTCATCGCGATGTTGATAGCGTTCGCCACCTCAGCCAAATCGACTTTCGAGACGATATCAAACGAACTTTCCTTCGACATACGAAACCTCCCGGGCGTGTGATGTACTTTCATTATAGAAAAAGGGGGCAGCGAACACAACCATCAGCAAATGGAAGAAGAGAACAATAAGAAGATTTTTGGGGCTCTTCACCAAAAGTTGTACTTGATTTTTTCATCACGTACCTTACTTATGCAACCAAGAAAGAACAGGAAACCAATCATGTTTTGCATACACTTGTTCAGAGAAGTGAACCGTCTGTCAAGTACATGTTGTGGTGATGAGTCATTTTTGGTTAAAACGCTAAAACATCCTCCAATTCCGCCGATATATGTTAATGGACATCATGGGAAGGAGACAGGGAGATGAATCGTTACAGACGACTATGGCATTTCTTGTTGGCACTTGTGGTGTTGTTAGCTGGCTGTTCCGATCATGCCCCAGCTGTGCAGAAAAAAAGAGTAAAAGTCGGTATTATGTTGTCAGACGTCGGACTGGGGGATCAGTCGTTCAGCGATGCCGCGTTTCGCGGTTTGATCAAGGCGCGGGACGAATTAGGTGTTCAGTTTGACTATCGTGAGCTTAGTGAAACAAAGACATATGAGCAAGGGTTGAAAGAATTGGTCGCCGCCGGCAATGACGTGGTCATTGGGCTGGGATTTATGGTGCAAAACGATTTGGAAAACGTCGCGAAACAATACCCAAGACAACGGTTTATTCTGATTGATGCGGAATCGACGCTGCCTAATGTGACATCGATTACCTTTAAAGAGGAAGAAGGAAGTTTTTTGGCTGGAGTGGTAGCGGCGTTGGCAACGAAAACAAATCATGTCGGGTTTATCGGCGGAGCCGATGTGCCGTTAATCCGGAAGTTTGCTGACGGATTTGAGAAAGGGGTGCGGTCTGTCAAGCCGCAAGCAAAGGTGACAACCGTCTATGCAGGTGATTTTGGCAATGCTGATCTTGGCGCACAATGGGCGAAGAAGCTGTTTGCTAAGCAGTGCGATGTCATCTATACGGCGGCTGGGTTTACCGGCATTGGCGCGCTTCGCGAGGCCGAAGCGCGTGGAAAGTATGCGATCGGTGTCGACAGCGATCAATATATTTACGCGGAAAAAGCGGTGATCACCTCGATGGTGAAAAATATTGATGTTGCGCTTTATCAAGTGATCAAGCATTATGTGAAGGAAAAACAATGGCCCGAGGGTACGGTCACGTTAGGATTGGCCAAAGACGGAGTCGGTTTGGCACCGATCCGGGTCATTCCGTGGGATGAACAAAAGCAACGTCTGGTTGACAGTTGGGCGCAAAAAATCATCGACGGACAAATCGCAACAAACTAAAAAGAGAAGGGGAGGACCATGACGATTCGCCAAAAACTATGGCTGCATGCTTTCGTTGCACTCGTGGCCGCCATCGGCATCATCGGTTACATCATTGCCACCATGTTATCGATTCAGGAGAAAAACGAGGATATCGTTCCGGTGCTGCTTTCAGTAAGACAGTTGGAAGCTGATATGAAGGGGGCAAAGCAAAGCTTAAACAGCGCTTCCTACAATATGACGGAAGGGAATAAACAACAGGCGTTGGCGCAGCTTCACATCGTCGATCAACGGTTGGAGAAGCTCAAAACAGCGGTTGAACAACCGCGTTTTCGTTCTTTGGTCGAGAAAGCGGGCACGAAATTTGCCGCTGTGAAACAGGCGGTCGGAACAGCGTTCGCGAAAAAGGATGCGGCAGAGGTGCGGCGCCAAGCCATGCGCATTGAAGGGGCGATCAACGATGTCGTTGTTCTCGGCTGGGAGACGAATGACCATTATCAGGCCGTCCAGCGTGATTTGAAACAACAAATTCAAACGGTCATTGGGACGGCTGTGATCGGCAGCGTCTTGTTGATGCTGATCTCCGGATTGGCGAGCTGGCGTCTTACTCGTTCGATTACGTCTCCGCTCCGACAGTTGGCGGCCAATGCGGGGGAAATTGCGAGCGGAAACTTGATCGTCGCTCGTGTCGATTATCGGGCCAAGGATGAGCTCGGCTCATTAAACGAGGCGTTTGCCGCAATGGTGGAGCAACTAAAGCAATTGCTAGGATCAGTTGGGAAAGCAAGTAAACAAGTCGAACAGTTTGCTCAAGAGATGGAAGCTGAGCAACAAACGCTCACTTCCCTTCATGAACAAGTCACGGTGTCGGTCAATGAACTGTCCACGGGGACGCAAAATATCGCCGAAGAATTACAGCAAGCGGTGGAACAAATCGAAAAAATGGATGAAACGTTTGCCAAAACGGCAGAGAGGACCGAGCAAACGGTCCGTTATGGCAGCGCGGCGTTAGAAGCGGTCGAAAGCGGCCGGGCAGCCATGGATCAGCAAATGCGCCTTATTCACCAAAGCGTGGAAGCAACTCGCTTGATTGAACAGGCGACAAAACAATTGGCTGGATATGCGAGCCACATTCAACAAATGGCAGCCTCAGTCGCTGAGATCGCTGAACAGACGAATTTGTTGGCACTCAACGCGGCGATTGAAGCAGCCCGCGCCGGTGAAGCGGGGAAAGGATTTGCCGTTGTGGCTGATGAGGTGAGAAAGCTAGCCGAACAATCGGCTCAAGCAACGAAGCAAATTTTTGCGACCGTTTCATTGATTGAGCGCGGTGTTGCGTCCGTCACCGATGCAGTGACCAACGGGATGGAGATGGCGCGTGAGCAATCGGAGTCGGCCGAAGTAACAACAAAGGCGTTTGCGAAAATTGATGAGACCGTCACAAGCATTTCCGCTGATCTCCAAGCACTTGCCGATGCGTTTTCCGACTTAAAATGGCGTGAGGAACAAGTGTTCAAAAATGTGGAAAGTATTAGTGCCGTTGTTCAACAATCGGCTGCCGGCAGTGAACAAATCGCCGCATCGATGACTGAACAGCTTGCCGCATTTGAACGGATGAAGGAAAAAGCAACAACGCTCCGCGAGTTGACAGATGAATTGCGTGCGGCGATGAGTCAGTTTCAAGTCAACGAAGAGGAAAAGCACATGGAAAGACAAAGGTAAAAAGGCGGTCGTTTGCCCGCCTTTTTGTCAGTTCGCTTATAGATGATCCGTCTTCTTCGAATACGCGAACTTCCCGGCTTCCCGGTTTTTCTCGCGCATCATGTTTTTTTCATGGCGCTTCGCTTGGTTGTCGCGCGCTTTTTTGTCGTTGTCGCTTGTGTTTGGCATGGACCAGCCCTCCCTGCATTCCGATCGTGTAGGATTAGTATGGGCAAATGCACAGGAACTATAGAGGGAGTTGATGGAAAAATTATGGAAAGGTTTCCCTTGATCACTGGCTCGCTTGCGGATCATGAATAGAGGACTGTCATCGATGAGAAGGGAGAGGCTTTAAGCGATGGGGGGACGCAGGAGGATAGGGCGAGCGTGGGCTGTCGTCAATGAGAAGGGAGAGGCGCCTGTTCTGGACAGGCGCCTCTGTTTCGTTTCGCGTCAGATTTCAATGTATCGATTCAGAAAGAACAGAGCGATCGTCCCCGGTCCGGCGTGGGCGCCGATGGCACTGCCGATGTCGGAGAGGAAAAAGCGCTTGCAGCCGTGCGTTTCTTCGATCATCCGCTTCAGTTCAAGCGCTGTTTCTTCGTCATCGGCATGGCTGATGCCAATCGTTTGTTTTTGAAGATCGTTGCCGCGTTCGCCCATCAACTCGACCATCCGTTTCAACACTTTTTTCCGCCCGCGCAGCTTTTCCAGCGGAACGAGGGCGCCGTCTTCGACATGGAGGAGCGGTTTGATGTTGAGCAAGCCCCCGAAGGCGGCGGCGGTTTTGCTGATGCGGCCGCCGCGCGCCAAATAGTCGAGATTGTCGACGGTGAAGATATGTTCCATATGGCGGCAGTACGCCTCGATCGTTTCGCAAAGCAAGTTGTATGGGGGGTTGTGTTCAGCCAACTCGGCCGCTTTCATGACGGCAAGCCCTTGGCCGAGCGAAGCGCATTTCGAGTCGATGATCGTCAGGCGAAACTCAGGGTATTCGTCAAGCAGTTCGCTGCGGACGGCCATGGCGGTCTGGTATGTACCGGATAATTTCGAGGAAAAGGCGATATACACGCATGGCCGATTTTCTTTGGCGTACGGCAAAAACAGCTCCTTCATCGCCAGCGGGCTCGGTTGGGCCGTTTTCACCGCCTGTCCTTGGCGCATAGCGTCATACACTTGTTTCGGTTCGATCGTCACCCCATCTTCGTAGTCTTGGCCGTTCCAATGGACGACGAGCGGCAAAAAGGCGATATGATGTTCGCGGATGTACGATTGCGGCAAATCCGCGCCGCTGTCGGTGATGATTTGAATGGACATCGTTCGTCCTCCTCTTTTCTCCTTCCGCGTTCCTCGCGGCTCGATCGGCTGAACCGACCGTTTCCGCAGGTGAACAGCGATTCATGTTTCTATGTTCAGTGTAGCCGGTTTCGGTTCGGAATACAACGGAAAATCGGGGACGAGGGAAAAAAAGCTGCGGGAAGCCCGCAGCGGTTATTGGGTGAGCTCATCAAGCTCAGCTTGAAATTGACGCAACTGCGCTTTTTCCGCCGTATTGGAATGCGCGTAAGCTGAAGACAAGGCGTTTTTGGCAATGGCGATGGCGCGGTCGACGCTCATGTCGATTTCGCCGCTGGCCGCTTGCTTCGCTTGGGCGACCGCTTTGCGCGCCTCTTGAAATAGACGATTGCCCATCGCTACACGCCCCCAAGCGACGTTTCCACCGCTTTTTCCGCTTTGCGCGCTTCCGCCTCGGCGTACGTCAAATGGTAAGGGATTCGTTTGTCATGCCGTTCGACTGCATCGACGCTTTGCTGGACGAAACGCTTCGATTTGTTTCGTTTGCCCATGACGGATTCCCCCTTTAAAAAATGAAGACGCACGTTGCGTCACGTATAGTGTAACCGCGAGCGGGGAACAGTAGTTAAGGAAATTCGTTACAAGCGAAAAGCGCCGTTTCAAGCGTCCGGTCTGTTTGGAAAAAGGTCCCCGGGCGACGGTTTGGCCATTGCCCGGGGATGAAAATCACGACCCATCGACACGGCGTTTTTACGGAAACGATCGATGGCAAGGGATGTGCCCTCCAAAATCACCGCTTGCCAACGCGATTTTCACGGAACGGTAGTTAGGAAATGGGACCAACCGCTGTCCCCAACGCCGGATGAATGCGACGACAGGGCGGAGAGCTATAGGTCCAAGATGTCTTGCAAATACACGCCGATGCCGTCTTCTTCATTCGTTTTCGTCACATCATCGGCGATCGTTTTCAGCGGTTCGATGGCGTTGCCCATGGCGACGCCCAATCCGGCCCACTCAATCATCTCCAAATCGTTGTCTTCGTCGCCAAAGGCGATCACTCGCTCCCGAGGGATGCCGAAGTGATCGGCGACTTGTTGTAAGCCGGCCGCTTTATGCACCCCATGGCGGATGATTTCAATCACATGCCATGGCTCATTCCAACGCCGATGGTGCAATACGTTGGCATATACGTCGGACAGATATGATTGAATTTGTTCGACATGACTACTCTCTGTATACACGAGCACGCTCGTCGGGTCTTTGCTGAGCGAGCGGCGCAAATCGCCGATTTTCACCGTCGGGTTGCCGAGGCGGACGATGTCGAGCAACACTTCGTCATGTTCGTGAAAATAGACGTCATCCATCACTTCCGCCAAAATGTTTTTGATTCGATACGTTTCCCCAAGTTCGACGATGTCTTTCACAACAGGCAGGGGCAGCGGAACATGGCGGATTCCCCATGACGGTTGGCGCGGGTGGTGGACAAACGCGCCGTTGAAATTGATGATCGGTGTCGTGAGGTTCAGTTCCTCGTAATACATGCGACTGGCCCGGTACGGCCGACCGGTGGCAATGACGACAACATGGCCGGCGTCAATGGCGCGGCGGATGACCTCTTTGGTCAGCGGGGAAATCGTCTTATCCTCTCTCAACAATGTGCCATCCAAATCCAGAGCAATTAAATATGGCTTCATGTCTGACTCCTTTGCTTTTGGTTTTCTCATTACCTAGTGTAACTCTTTTCCAAAATCGCTGTCCATATGGTACACTATACAACGATAGAAAAAGAAAAGGAGTTTGTGTAGCGATGGTGATCATTGAACAACAACAGTTGGCCGGCGTGCCCGTTCTACATGTCGTTCAGCCGGAAAAACGGGACGAACCGCTTCCGCTCATTTTCTTTATTCACGGCTTTACGAGCGCCAAAGAACATAATTTGCATTTCGGCTACTTGCTCGCCGAGGTGGGCTATCGCGTCGTGCTTCCCGATGCGCTGTTTCACGGCGAGCGGGACGAAGGGTTGAGCGAACGGAAATTGCAGTTGTCGTTTTGGGACATTGTGGTGCGCACGATCAGCGAAATCGATGAGATGAAAAATGATCTTGTGAGCCGCGGGCTGGCTGACTCGGGGCGAATTGGGCTTGCCGGAACGTCGATGGGCGGGATCGTCACGTTCGGAGCGCTCGCCGTCTATCCGTGGGTGAGGGCGGCAGTGGCGCTGATGGGCTGCCCGAATTTTAGCGCCTTTTTTGATGCCATGATTGAAGAAGGAAAGCGACGCCACATCGACATTCCGATGCCGCCGGCGTTGTTGGCGTTGGAAAAAGAAAAGCTTGCCCGCTATGATTTATCGAAACAACCGGAAAAACTCGCCGGGCGGCCGCTCTTCATATGGCACGGAAAAGTCGACCAAGTCGTCCCGTATGCTTATACATATGAGTTTTATCAGCAAATTAAACCACTTTATGAAGGGAACGAAGACCGGCTGCAATTCATCACCGACCCGCACGCCGGCCATAAAGTGACGCGCGAAGCGTTTTTGGAGACGGTGCGTTGGTTTCGCGAATACATATGAGGCCGGTGGTTTCGTGCCAAATCTGCTGATTCCACCCATTTCTCAATGAGAGAAACCTCGTAGAATCAGCTTTCTTTTCTGACTGAAAATGCCGCTGATTGGTGGGTGACAGCGGTTTTTCACCAAGCCTCTATAGAAGCGGTGATTTCGTACAAAATACGGCTATTCCATCTGTTTCTCAGTTAGAGAAGCCTTGCGAAATCCGCCTTCTTTTTTGGCGAAATGCCGTTGATTTGCTCGTGGCGGCCGTTTTTTCACCAAGCCTCTATAAGTTGAAACCGACGGCAATGGGCCTCATTACTGCGGTGCGTTCATCAGCCGAAATCCGCCTTTCGCTGCGACGAAGGCGGATTTTTGTCATGCAGGGAACTTTTTTCATTCAAATGAATATTTGAATATCAAAAAGGGATATGATATTCTATATTCAAACAACTATTTGAATGTTGGCAAGGAGAGGAACGGAATGCATCGCCAAGATGTATGCGACGTCTACTGTTATGACGAGGAGAAGGTCAGGCGGATTCAGCGCCGGCTGAATGAGGAAAACATGGCGTCGATTGTGCCGTTTTTCAAAGCGTTGGCCGACGAAAACCGGGCGAAACTCGTCTATGCGCTTTGCGGCGAGGAAGAGTTGTGCGTCTGCGACTTAGCGAACGTGATCGGGGCGACGGTGGCAACGACGTCGCATCATTTGCGCATTTTGTATAAACAAGGCATCGTGAAATATCGGAAAGAGGGAAAACTCGCCTTTTATTCGCTCGATGACGACCATATTCGCGAGCTGTTGCTTGTCGCGCTCGCTCATCAGAAAGAGGGGGATCACCGTGGCGAATGAACAAACATTGGAGCGGATCGAGGCCAAAACATACCGCGTGCAAGGGTTAACGTGCGCAAATTGCGCCGCCAAGTTTGAGCGCAACGTCAAAGCTTTGCCCGGTGTCAAAGAAGCGAAAGTCAACTTCGGCGCCGCCAAACTCACGGTATGGGGCGAGGCGACGTTGGAAGAACTGGAACAAGCCGGAGCGTTTGAACGCCTGAAAATTCGCGAAGCACGCGAGCGCACTATCCAGCGGGAGCCGTTTTGGAAGAAGAAAGAGAACCGAAACGTCCTCGTCTCTGCTGTATTGCTTCTGATTGGCATTGTGGCCGATGCGGCGGACAGCGCGGGAATGGCGGTCGCGATGTATTTGGCGGCGATCGCGCTCGGCGGCTATTCCTTGTTTTGGACGGGGCTGCGGAATTTGGCCCGCTGGCAGTTGGACATGAACACGTTAATGACGATCGCCATTCTCGGCGCGGCGGCGATCGGCGAATGGCAAGAGGGAGCGGTCGTTGTCATTTTGTTTGCCATAAGCGAAGCGCTCGAGCGCTACTCGATGGATCGTGCACGGCGGTCGATCGTGTCGCTGCTGGAAATGGCGCCCGCTCAAGCGACGATCCGGCGCGGTGCGGAGGAAGTGACCGTTCCGGTCGAAGACGTTCGCCTCGGAGAGGTCATGATCGTGAAACCAGGCGCGAAAATTCCTTTGGACGGCGTTGTTGTCAATGGGGCGTCCACGGTCAATGAGGCGGCGATGACCGGTGAAAGCGTGCCGTCGGAAAAAACGGTCGGCGATGCAGTGTTCGCTGGGACGCTGAACGGGGAAGGATTCCTAGAAGTGAAAGTGACAAAGCGGGCCGATGAAACGATGTTGGCGAAAATGATCGATCTCGTTGAAGAGGCGCAGGCGGAGCGGGCGCCGTCACAAGCGTTCATCGATCGGTTTGCCCGCTATTATACGCCGTTCATTATGATTGTGGCCCTGCTTATCGCTGTCATTCCACCGCTTGTCGTGGGCGGTAATTGGCTTGATTGGGTGTATCGCGGCCTTGCTGTTCTCGTCATCGGCTGCCCGTGCGCGCTTGTCATTTCGACACCGGTGGCAATTGTCACCGCTCTCGGCCATGCGGCCCGGCGCGGCGTGCTCATCAAAGGCGGGGGATATTTGGAACAAATCGGCCGGCTGCGAGCGGTTGCCTTTGATAAAACCGGGACGTTAACGGAAGGGAAACCGTCCGTGACCGATGTCGTCGTGTATGACGAAAGCCGTGAACGACTGCTCGGGGTGGCGGCGGCCATCGAAAAACGGTCGCAGCACCCGCTCGCTTCCGCTGTCGTCCGTCAGGCGAAAGAGGAAGGCGTACCGTTTCTTGACGTGCCGGTGGATGAATTTCAGTCGTTGACGGGTCAAGGGGTAAGGGCGGTCGTCGGAAACGAAACGTACTACATTGGCCGCCCATCCTTGCTCGCTGAGGTGCTCGGCCGTTTGCCGGATGAAGCGGAACAGCGAATCGCCACCTTCCGCCAAGAAGGAAAAACAGTGATGGCGATCGGCACGGCCCGTCGGCTGTTAGGATTGATCGCGGCGGCTGATCGACCGCGGCCGTCCGCCGCGCCGACCGTTGCAGCATTGCGGCGTCTCGGGGTCAAAGAGATCGCCATGGTAACCGGCGACCATAAACAAACCGCCCAAGCCATCGGCCGCCAAGCCGGCGTGTCGGCCATGTGCGCCGGGCTGCTGCCCGAGCAGAAGCTGGCGGCGATCCGCGAGCTGAAACAACGTTATGGCATAACGGCCATGGTCGGCGACGGAGTGAATGACGCCCCCGCTTTGGCCGCAGCCGATATCGGCGTGGCGATGGGCGGAGCGGGGACGGATGCCGCTTTGGAAACGGCGGACGTCGTGCTGATGGCCGACGACTTGCGCCAATTGCCATACACCGTTCGCCTCGGTCGCCGGACGCTTGCGATCATCAAGCAAAACATTGCCTTTGCCTTAGGGTTAAAAGCGTTAGCGCTCGTTGCCGCCATCCCCGGCTGGCTCACCCTTTGGCTCGCGGTGTTCGCTGATATGGGGGCGACATTGCTCGTGACCTTCAACAGCATGCGCCTGTTGCGGGTGAAGGAAGAAGGAGATGGGCAGTGAGGACCAACCGGAGTCTCCGGCTTGGCGAACTAGGACAAGAAGAAGCAAAAGACACGGAACGGCTTTCGCTTCCGTGTCTTTTTCGTTTTCTGCTGTTTTCATCCGTTCTCAAGTTGTCACGCGCAGGCATCGCGGCTTACGCTTTCTTCAACTTACGATCGTTAAGGAAAGGTCCATTTTTCCTTTGTCGCTTGCTTTTTCTGTAAAGCGGTTTAGGCAAAATAACCAAGCTGCCGCAGCGCTTCTTCGCTCATTCGCTTCGGCGTCCACGGCGGGTTCCACGTCACTTGGACACGCACGTCGTGGATGCCGTCGATTTGTTCCAACGCCCGCTTGACGCCGCCGGCAATCGAGTCATGAAGCGGGCAGCCGGGGGTTGTGAGCGTCATGAGCACATCGATTTGGCCGTCTTGAATTTGCAAGCGGTAAATCAGCCCTAAGTCGACTACATTAATGCCAAGCTCCGGGTCAATGACCGTTTTCAGCTGATGAATGGCGAGTTCACGAATATCCATGTTGATTCCCTCCTTGATTGTCATTTCCAAAAGGCTAGGAAGACGCGATGTTCCAGCGCTTGTTCTTAGCCAAAAAGACATGATGCCTGACTGTTTCTCAAACGAGGCGATTGGCTGCCAAAGCGCCTTCATCGATGCGCCGGGCCGCTGGTGGCCGATGTCGTTATTTGCGCAAGACCGCTAAAATCGTGCCGGCAAACAAGATGCTGAGTCCAGCAAATAGCGTTTGGAAGGCGGCAAACAGCGTAGTGTTGGTGAACAAAAGCGCCGCCGCGGCGAGCACCAAGGCGACAGTGAACAGAAGACACTGAACGGTGATCAACCGTTCATTCATCATTTGTTTTAACGTCGGCACATTTTCTTGACCGACTTTTTCGCTATAGCGATGGGTCCACCATAAAAACGGCACAATTTTGAACAAATAGCCGACGATGCTGAAGAGAATCCAGCCAACAATGAATAGATAAATAATGATGCCAAGCAGCCGTCCGCTGCCGACAACGACGGAGGCGAAGGCGGCAATGTGCAGCCCAAGGCCGATGACGATGGCCGATAACGAAAATCGAAACGGGCGATCGAGCGCCTTTTTCATCCGCTTTTGCAAAATCGCATAGATGTGCCAAGTGAAAAGAGCGAATCCAGCCGCCAGCAAAGAGGAGCCGACCGCTAGCCATGTCCGGCCCGGCAGGAACAGGCTGATCAGCCCCACCGCAATTCCGCTCGTATACAGTGCATAGACGTAGCGCGCCGGCCGCATCGAAAAGCCGTGGGCGAGGGAAAACATCGGCGCCATTTTATACGAAAAGCCCATAATGAGCAGGGTAAACCAGCCGCACAGCCCAAACAGCACATGCAGGCCGAACACCGTTTCATGACTGTTGGCGCCTGTGGCGGCGAAAAAGTGAAAGGCAAGCAACGCCCCGGCGGCGCCCGTCAACAGCAAAAACAACAAGGAAGTCGCGACAAACAGCGTCATGATCGTTTTGTTTTTTTGTTGCTTTAATGTCATCGCCATTTGCCAGACAAACAGCACGATGCCGAACAGCACAAGCAAGCTAGGGAGAAACGCTTGGTTTGGCGTAAACACGAAACTGGCGGCAAAGGCGACGATGCCGAAAGCGGTGATCGCAAACTGCCAAAAACCGAGCCGCTCGTTCCAAATCGGTGTCAAAAAGGCGACCGGAACGAGCTGGTACATCGCTCCCATCGCCGCCATTAAGGCGAAACCAAGCAGGGCCAAATGGGCCGCCGCCCACACGAGCGGCAGTCGGAACGCGCCGCCGCTCATTGCGGGAACAGCCGCCAGCAGCACAAGCTGCGATGCGGCGAACGCCAGCACGGCGAAAATGATAAAGGAAAACGGAAGGCCGATGTCCGTTTCCGTTCCGGTGCGGGCCGGAAACATGGCGCTCATCCTTTCGTAATCCGAATTTCAAAGCTGCCGTCTTCACGTGCGACCGTCTCGTGCCGGTAGCCCAGCTCGTCAAGCTGCTCGTACAAAAACATCGGTCGGCGATCGTTAATGATCGTCAGCGTCTCGCCAAGGTTCAGCTTAGCGAGGGCAGCGAGCGTCCGCATCATCGGCTGCGGCGGCTCGAGTCCGCGGTTATCGAGGATCATCGGTCATTCCCCCTGCTTCACAAACGTTACTTTCCAATGTTTTTTTTCAATTTGTTCCACTTCGTACGTAAATCCTTTCGCTTTCATAATCGGAAACAACGGCAGCGGCTTGAACGGGGCGTGTAAAATGAACGTATCGCCCGGCTGCAGCGGCTTGATGGCGTTCATAATTTTTTCAAACGGTTCCCGCTTTTGCCGCAAATCTTCGCGTACATCGAGTTCAATCGTTGTGGCCATCCACATTCCCTCCTTTTTGCTATTATGATAATCATTTTCATTATGGAATGTTGTGATATAGCTCACAACTACGGGGTCGGAATACGATATGTCTGCCGCTGGTTCGAAAACGATAGATGGTTTGTTCTGAACGTGCGATGTACAGTCATTTCCTCGCCATCTGACTCTCAATTGAGGATAAGGGCGGCATTCATCCCCATTTTCACGATAAGCTGCATGTTAGACAAAGGGGGATTAGAAAAAGATTTCTTGCTCAAGCCCTTCTTGGTCGATCAAATAAAAGCCGTGTTTGTCGACATGGATCAACCCTTTCCGTTTCAGCTGGCTCAACGTCCGGCTGACCGTTTCGCGGGCGGTGCCGATCATATTGGCCAGCTCACGGTTTGTCACATGGGCGGTGAGACGGTGCCACTTCCCTTGTTTGACGGCATTCGTCCGCGTCAACCGCAGCAAAAGCAGCACGATTTGTTCGTACGTATTATGAAGCACTTGCGCTTCGAGCCGGTTTTGCAAGTCAACAATTTTTTCGCCCATGACGCGAAACAGCTTCATGCATAGCTCAGGGCTGGCCATCAGCACTTGTTCAAAATCATGGATGCAGATCGCGATCAATGTCGCTTCTTCCATCACTTCGGCGTGAGCCGGGTAGGCGCCTTTTAAGAAAAAGCCGGCGTGCGGAAACATTTCCCCTGTCTGCAAAATCGAAACGATTTGTTCTTTTCCGCTTACATCTGTTTTGTAAATTTTCACTGTGCCGGAATGAATGAAATAGACGCGCTCTAACGGGTCGCCTTGCATAAAGACAAACGTCCGCGGTTTGTAGACGCGCACATGGGAAATGGCGACAAGCGAATCGAGCTCGTAATCGGACAGTTCACGAAACAACGGAACGGCTTTTAAGCGGTCTCTCATCCAATGGTTCGCCATGGCGTTCTCTCCCTACATGAAAATGTGACAAAATGATAACAATGGCCAAGCGGGGACTCGATCGGTTCTCTGTTTGAAAACTTGCGTCGTTCAGCACATTCTGCTTTCATTGTATAAATTCCTACACCGAAAAGCTGTGATATAAATCATCGTTGACATTTGCCCCGGCTCACAAACCGCCAAACGATCAGCCCGTTACAATGAGGGCGAGCAAACGAGAAGGAGGTTGTCTCATATGGAGGTTCATCGATCCGTTCGCCCCAACATCCAGCCGGGGCGGCAAACGACAAACAGTTTTCTTAAATCAATTCTCATTTTCACCATTTTGATCAGCTTTACCGTCCTGCTTGTCGGCGGGTATTGGATCTTTAAAGAAATGGCGCCAAGGCCGAAAGAGGTGCGCAGTGAAAGCGGCCAAGTGCTGATGACGAAAGAAACGATCGTCGGCGGGCAAGCCGTCTTCCAAAAATACGGATTGATGGATTATGGCACGGTGCTTGGCCATGGGTCGTATATGGGACCGGACTATACGGCGGAAGCGTTGAAAGTGTACACGGAAGGCATGCAAGATTACAAAGCGAAAGAGCAGTATAACAAACCGTTTGCCGACTTAACGGACGATGAGAAGTCGATCATCCGTGAACAAGTGATAAAAGAGATGCGGAAAAACCGTTACAACCCGGTAACCGATGTGCTCGTCTTGACAGATGCGCAAGTCTACGGGTTGGAAAAAGTGCGCGACTATTACCGCGACGTTTTCACCAATGGCGATGGTTGGGGATTGAAAAAAGGATTAATCAACGAAAGCGACATGCCAAAAGCAGGTCGAGCTTGGGTTGGGGATGGCGATCAAATCCGACAGATTGCCGACTTTTTCTTCTGGACCGCTTGGTTGTCGAGTACATCAAGACTTGGCGACGAGATCACCTATACGAACAACTGGCCGTACTATGAGGACGCCGGCAATACGACGTCGTTTTCCGCGGTATGGTGGAGCGGTGCGAGCGTCACGATTTTGATTTTGTTTATCGGGATCATTTTGTACGTATTCCATCGCTACCAATTAAGCATGCAAGAAGCGTATGCCGAAGGGAAATTTCCGGTCATCGATTTACGGCGGCACCCGCTGACTCCGTCGCAAGTGAAAGCAGGTAAATATTTTGTTATCGTGTCAGCGCTCTTTTTCGTCCAAACGATGTTGGGGGCATTGCTTGCCCACTACTATACAGAACCGGACAGCTTCTTTGGTATCAAATGGATTTACGACGTATTGCCATTTAACATAGCCAAAGGGTATCATTTGCAGCTGGCGATTTTCTGGATTGCGACCGCATGGCTTGGTATGGGAATTTTCATCGCCCCGCTCGTCGGCGGACAAGAACCGAAAAAGCAAGGGTTGCTTGTTGATTTGCTCTTCTGGGCGCTTGTTGTCCTTGTCGCCGGCAGCATGATCGGCCAATGGCTCGGCGTCAACGGCTATTTAGGAAACGAATGGTTCCTGTTTGGCCATCAAGGTTGGGAATACATTGAGCTCGGCCGCATCTGGCAAATCATTTTGGTGGTCGGCATGCTCCTTTGGCTGTTCATCGTCTTCCGCGGCGTCAAACGCGGGCTGAAGCGGGAAAGCGACAAAGGCGGGCTCATCCACTTGCTGTTTTACTCAGCCATTGCCGTTCCGTTCTTTTACATCTTCGCGTTCTTTATGAAACCAGACACGAACTTTACGATGGCTGACTTCTGGCGCTGGTGGATCATCCACTTGTGGGTGGAAGGCATTTTCGAAGTGTTCGCCGTTGTCGTCATTGGGTTCTTGCTCGTTCAACTGCGGCTCGTGACGAAACATTCGACGGTTCGGGCGCTTTACTTCCAATTTACGATTTTATTAGGCAGCGGTGTCATCGGCATCGGTCACCACTATTATTATAACGGTTCGCCGGAAGTATGGATCGCTCTTGGCGCGGTGTTCTCAGCCCTCGAAGTCATTCCGCTCACGCTCCTTATTTTGGAAGCGTACGAACAATATAAAATGATGCGTGACGGCGGGGGCAACTTCCCGTATAAAGCGGCGTTTTGGTTTTTGATTTCCACAGCGATTTGGAACTTAGTCGGCGCGGGTGTGTTTGGTTTCTTGATCAACTTGCCGGCGGTCAGCTACTTTGAACATGGGCAGTTCTTAACGCCGGCTCACGGCCACGCGGCGATGATGGGCGTGTACGGTATGTTTGCCATTGCCGTGCTTCTTTACTCACTGCGCAACATCGTCAAACCGGAAGCGTGGAACGACAAATGGCTGAAGTTCTCATGCTGGATGTTAAACATCGGACTCGTCGGCATGGTTGTCATCACGCTCCTTCCAGTCGGGATTTTGCAAATGAAAGAGGCGTTTACCCGCGGTTACTGGGCGTCGCGTTCGCCTTCGTTCCTGCAACAAGACATCGTACAAAACTTGTTGCTGATCCGTGCCGTTCCGGATACGATCTTTTTGAGTGGCGTCGTCGCCTTGCTTGTCTTTGCCATCAAAGCGATGTTCCATTTGCGCAAGCCTACGCACAGTGAAGGGGAAGAGCTGCCGGTGGCGAATTTGGCAAAGGAAGAATAACAAAAACGGGGCTGACCCAAAATGCGAATGCGTTTTGGGATTAGCCCTTTTTGACACGAAATAGAATCGTTCGTTTTCTAACAGAATAGAGTCACCATAACCACTATCACCGAAAAAGGGGCGATTCTTTTATGACACATCATCATATTTTTGCAGAGTGTATCATGGATAATCTCACGTTGCCAAGTGATATCATTCTTCTGGATAAATATGGATCATATAGTTCGCCAAATGGTTGAGTGCATTCCGATGGAGACGTTTCTTCCTTAAAATTATAAAGGCGGCCGCTCCTCAGAAAGACAAGGAGAGATGCTCCATCCTTGATCATGTTGTCTTAATCAGGCGAATGCTGGAAATTGCTGCTTCTTGTTCAATCGAACGCCTAGAAAGAAGATCTAAAATCCGTTCGTGCTTTTCCATGTTTTGTTCCATCTTCTTAACGATTTGATTCGTTTCAAGCACTGCTTGTTGGACGAAAACAAACTCTTGCTTCGTGACCATATTGGCTTTGACATGATCTAATTCTTTCATTAGGTTGTTCTTTACGTCCTCAAGCTCCTGTTTGGTAGCCATATTGGCTTTGATATCTTCAAGCTCCTGTTTGGTAGCCATATTGGCTTTGATATCTTCAAGCTCCTGTTTGGTAGCCATATTGGCTTTGATATCTTCAAGCTCCTGCTTGGTAGCCATATTGGCTTTGATGTCTTCAAGCTCCTGTTTGGTAGCCATGGTGGCTTTGATGTCCTCAAGCTCCTGTTTGGTAGCCATATTGGCTTTGATGTCTTCGATTTCTTTTGTGAAACTATGCTTCACTTCTTTAAGTTCTTGTTTGGTGGCCATGTTGGCTCTAATGTCTTCAAACTCTTTTGTGAAACTATGCTTCACTTCTTCAAGTTCTTGTTTCGTTGCCATGTTGGCTTTAATATCCTCAAGCTCTGTTGTGAAGTTTTGCTTTACTTCTTCAAGCTCCTGTTTTGTCGCCATGTTTGTTTTGATATCGCTTACTTCATGTTCGATTACTTGGAGCTTGTTCAAAATTTGGTTCAATATCGTTTCCAAAGAAAATCCTCCCTTCTAATTAAATAGTTGAAATTTTGTTTTACATCCTGCTGATTACTGAACTCGTTCTATCATAATCAACTTGTACTTAGATGAAACGCGCAACGAAAAATCGGAAATTCTTTATTGCAACTTATATAGTAGCCCTGCAAAAGCGTGTGATGGTGAATCGCTCCTTTCTTTTGAGAACTGGGGAAACGAGTGTGTAGAGTAAGTGGTTGAGGAAAGGGATGAGATTGTAGCGCAGAACACATGAGGATCATCGTTCCCCTTTCATATTATAAATGATTCACAGAAATTTGAACATAGTGTTTTGGGTCATGGTCGCTTTGCATCCGTCCAAGAAAAGGAGTGCATTTTGGTCCGTACGGTCATATTAATCGCGACAGCCGCATTGTTTTGGCGAAAATCGAACTTCCTTTCTTTGTAATTAAGGAGAAACCGAAAAGGCTGGTGATTTCGTGCAAAATACCGCTGAGTTCCACCCATTTCTCAATGAGAGACACCTCGCAGCATCAGCTTTCTTTTCTGAATGAAAATGCCTCCGATTGGTGTGTGACAGCGGTTTTTCGCCGGCCTTCTAAGATTTAGTCGGAATCGTTCATGATCAATATACGATGAAAAAAAGAAAGAGCTGGCTCCAAAAGTCCGCTTGTTAGCAGATGTTTGGGTCAGCTCCCTTTCATTTGTGAACGTTTTCAATCACTGGTGGCATTTATCTGGCGTAGCGTGTTCGGTTTCCTTTTGCTTGTCATGGCATGGAAAGCAGTACAACATCTCGGTTTCGCGACTGACCACTCCGTTTAAAAAACCATGCAAACAATGGATCGGCTTGCCGCATTGCGCGCAAAAGCCAACAAGCTCTTCCAACCGCCATTTCTCCTTTCGTGGGGATTGAACATGTTCAACTGCGGGCGGCGACGCTCGCCATCGCCGCCGAAGGCGATGGCAGTTATGATGCAAGTATATAATTTATTATATTACAAAGAAGGCCAATGTTATGAGCCAATTTGTTAAAAGGACGGTAAAAAGCAAACTTTTCGGGTCAGCTTCACCATATTTCATAATTTATGCTTTATGAAACAACAGGTTCTAATCGGTATCTATTGATACGAAAAACTCGATCACATAAAATATCTATATCCTCTTGATTGTGGCTTGTCAACAAAATGGTACGCCCTTCATTTTTGAAAGATAATAGTAAATGGCGAATGGTATTGACACTTTCAGCATCCAGTGCATTGAATGGTTCATCTAATATAAGTATTTGTTGGTCTTCCATAATCGCTTGGGCAATTGCTAGCTTCTGCTTCATTCCTAAAGAGTAATGTTTCACTTTTTGCTTTGCTTGTGGTTGCAATCCAACTTTTTTCATTGTTTCTGCTATTTTTTCATCACTAATCTTTCCTCTGATCATGGCCAATTCCTTTAAATTTTGAAAACCAGTTTTATTAGCTATATATCTAGGACGATCGATAATAATTCCGATATTATCTGGGAATCTTTTGCTCTTCCCGATTTCTACTCCATCGACAACAATGCTCCCCTCATCTGGAAATACAAATCCACAAATCATTTTAAATAAAACAGATTTACCCGAGCCATTCGGGCCCACAATCCCACATATACTTCCTTTTTCGATTTCCAAATTGACGTTTTGAAACAGTGTTAATCCTTTATAAGATTTACTTACATTTTTTAAGGAAATCATCATTGACATATTCCATCCCACCCATATTGATGTTTTTATATCTTTACACTTTGCTTCAATAAATAGTCAATAATAGAATATGAAATCACATTCGCCGCAACTAAAATAAGGGTTAGATAATAAGGAGAATCGTCCTCCAAATAAATAATGCTATTTAATCCTACAGGTATGATCCCTTTTGAATTAATCCCAGGCAACATGAGAAGCATTAGTATACTGGTCAGAACAACTCCATATATTGATTCTTTATTGATCCAAGAAAATATAAAGACAAGACTTATATAAAAAATGACTTGTAAAAAACCATTAACAAGGAAGTGATAAATCACTTCATGTAGAGGATTGGGAAGCAGAGTTAGCGAAAAACCGACGTTGGCTCCAAAACAAACAGCTAATGCTAGCGAAAGAATAATCAGTATGAATAAGAAGTAACCGCTTATTGCCATTAACTTTGTCATCCAGCTCCAAAACCATTTCCTTAAGCTCTTGAAACGAATAATTTTATAATATCCTAACTGCTCAATCTCATTGCTTAGAAAAAGCAGTTGAATTAAATAAACCAATCCGAAAAATACCACTGAGTAAAAGAAAAACGGAATATAGGCAAAACGATCAGCACTAACCCCAATAAAAGACATCGCGAAGACATCCCAAATTGTCACAGCAGAGGATTGAGCTAATGATCGAGCTGTTGCTCCGATCCCCATGACACAAATAGAAAAATAAGCAACAATGGGCATAGATGATTTGATAGAATGAATGTATATTTTTTTATTTAAGTCCAAAAATTTCAAAAACCATATACAAACAACCAAAAAAATGATCACGATACTAAAAATGGGGAGCGGAGAATGAAAAGCACGTACCCCATTAGTGATTGATAAAAAGCAAACAGGTGACAAGAAAGCAAATTTAGTCGGCAATAGCTTAAACCCTATACCGCTGTACAGGAAAAAGAAAACACTAAGAAAAAGAATCAAATTCTTTTTTTTCGTTAATACGTATATGATCGCAAAAGCGATATGTAACAGTGAAAAGGTAAAGAGCAACAAAAGCAATTGTGCTATGAAGGCAAATATAGGTTTGTGAAAGAAATACACAAGTTTGTCAAGTGTATTAGTAGAAGATGCTATCTTACTAACCTCACTCCATTCCCACGAATGGGGAAATCCAATTGCCATAAATAAAGACATAAACCCCCATAGAAACAGCAATGGAAAAGCCATTCGCCAGAAATTTTTGAAGGAATAATAGATCCATTTCTTGAACGACCCTAAACGAATTAAAATTTGATAATCAAAGTCGATTACAATCGACTTTATGAAAAACAATAATGCAATGGGAACAACGAAATAAAGAATGAGATAGGGATCAGTTAACAAGCGCAAAGACACATCCCAGTTGTTGAAGTGTAATCGCTGTTGATGTGCCGTTTGAATGATCTCGCTTTTAAGCATTGCGCCATAAAAATAAAAGACAGCACCTACACCTATCCATTTTATACTAATCATATTCTCCATATTCTCGCGTTTCATAACTTAGATCATCCATTCATTCTCATTTCGTATCGAAAATACCAAAACTATAGTTAAAATAATGAGTAACAACGAAAACGGAACGAACACGGTCCATAAAGGTTGCTGTTCAATATTGAAAGGAAAAATTGTACTAAGCGGCGAGAAAACAGCGAAATTCAATAAACCGGTCACAAAGTTAAAAAGCTGATAGAACAGAAACGGGATGGATAAAGCGACGAATGGATTGCTGACATTTAACAATAACAGAAAAGCAATGGTAGAATAAACGACGCCATTTAGGGCAACCCATAAAGAATAAACAAGCCCGTACGTGAACTCTCCGTACGATAAAAACTGTGAGAAAGTTACAGCAGGTATTCGCATATGTTCGTTAGAAGAGCTATAATGAATGATTCCTAATTTCTGTTCAAAATACACGATAAAAACGAACGGAAGAAAAATGAGCAAAAATATGACAAGCCCTGTTAGCAGAGCATTGATCAACCCTTTGCTAATTATGTAAGTATGCAATGGAACTCTAGTACGGGTATACGTAATAAACTTGTTTCTTTGTTCCTGTAAAAAAGAAGGTAAATAAATGATGATAGCGATAACAGGAAAGAGCAACGGAATAATACCTGACACTGTTTCATGAAATACTTCGATAGGTTTATAAAACTGGTACCCGTCTTTCACCATATAAAACCTAGCTGTTGGCAGCAAAACAATCAGACCTAGCCAAAACAATATATTTTTTTTTGTAAGTGCCCTTTTTAATTCGACCATCAATTGATGATGTAACATGTTTTTCACTCCCTAGTCCCTGCTTGTACTACTCCACCGAACACCAATAAACCGACCGATAAACTGGATAAAGCTAATTTCTTTTTCAAATTCAACTACCTCCTATAATACTTCTATAATTATACATACTATTTTTTTTTATTTTCAAGAGAATTCTTACATAAAAATGAGAAGGATATTTGGTATCCATTGTCGAAGGAAGTTTTGGCATCCAAGGAGTTGCGGCATCATGAGCGTTCAAATCCGTTGCTAATAGAATTTTGTTCACGGATGCAAGCTTTTGTAGGGTTATCGATCTATCTGGAGTCCCGTCAATCCGCAATGCTAAACTTGAGCCAGCGACGTTGGACGGCTGCTCACTGGAGAGTATGGTTATCTCAATGATGACCGTAAATAACAGGAACAGCAAAATTCCTTCCCTAATCTGCATTTCATAAAAAACAGCAAGATATGAATGATCAACTTTTGACAATAGCAGGCTCCGGAAAGGGGAGTGTGATGAAACAAACGATTGCTGGAGTGGTGCTGGCCGGCGGCCAGTCGCGCCGGTTCGGGCGGCCAAAGGCGTTCGCGTTGCATCAAGGCGCGCCGTTTTTCGCTTGGTCTGTCGCCGCGCTGGCTCCGATCGCCGATGAGTTGTATCTCATTAGCCATCCGGCGCTTGTCGGCGAGTTTCGTCGGCGAACGGACATTCCGGTGCTGCTCGATGTGGAGCGTTACCGCGGTTTTGGGCCGCTTGCCGGCATTTACACCGCCATGGAACAGAGCCGATCCGATTGGGTGTTCATTCTGCCGTGCGACATGCCGTATATGAATAAGGACGTAACGGAACGGCTCGCCGCCTATGCCGATCCGTCCTTTGACGCCGTCGTCCCGCTCCATGACGGCCGCCCGGAGCCATTGGTTGCCCTATACCACCGGCGGCTTCGCCCGCTGATCGCCAAGCTGCTTGATGCCGGTGAACGACGGATGGGTTCGCTTCTTGACGGCGCCCGCGTCCGCTATGTTGACGCCCAACCGCTTGCCGCCGATGAAACCGTATGGCGCAATGTCAATACCGAGGAAGAGTATCGATAAGATGGGAGGATCCATCTTTTGCTGATCGGAAGAGCGATCCTTGACCACCCGGCTCTTCACCACCCAATGTACTTGATACAGAAAGACGCTCATGATGAAAAATGATTTTGCCTGTCCAATAGCGTTCCATCGTCGTCAATAAAAGGTCAATGCTGAAACGGCAACAGTGCGAAAAAAGAGCCGAACGACCTCGGCTCTTTTGCGTTATTGGACTGGAGATTGGTTTTGATCCATTTCCTTCGCCAACTCTGCCACTTCGGCGACAGTCAGCCCCGTTCGTTTCGCGACTTCGTGAATCGGCAGGACGTCAAGCAAGTTTTTCGCGATTTCGATGGCTTTCTGTTTTTCCGCTTGTTTGACCGCTTTCTCTTTTTCCTGTTCTAGATCTTCTACGAGTAAACGAAAAACTTTATTCATTTTCATCCACTCTTTTCTTCTAACCTTATCGTATTTCATAAAGATTGGCAAAGTTTAGGAAAATATTGCTTTTGCCTTTTTTTATATCATTTAGATGAATGAAACTCTCTTCCCTTGGATTGTTGTTAATTAACAAGAAAGACCGCTCTTTGCTAGATGAAATGATTTCTTTTGGAATAGGGATGATAAAATCCTGATCTTTTGGTTGTTCAAACGTATAAGAACGAGATTGTTTTCCTGTTACTCCATATATATTTCCTTCCATATCAAAAAACATGATCTCCTCTACCATGTTGTGGGGACTTTGATCAATTCGAACATACCGTGCTTTATTAGCCTCTTCTACCTCTAAAGGAGTGAAACGATCATTTAACAAAACAACAGATGGCAGACCAAACTTGTTGCTTTTACTGGGTTCCTTCTTAAATATCTTTTGAACATGATCCAATTTTATATGTGATGATATTTCAGAGAAATCATTTTTATTTCTTTTACTCACTAATACCTTCGTTACAGGTATGTTTTCCGTAAAAAATCGTTTTTGATCTTTATCAATTAAAATAGGCAAATACTCACTAAAATCATAATTATTTGATACTTGAACACGAATCGGAATTTTTAAGGATCCGTTTCCTTTCATATGAATATCATAATACGTATATTTTTTGTTGTTAATCAAAAATTCGGTAAATTTTTGATTATGGAAAATAAACAGTCGAAAGTGACGATCTCTATCTTTTAGACTATCAATGATAAAGTTGAACGTGAATTGTTTCATTCCAGATTGTAAAGAAATAATATCAACCGATTCATTATCAATCATCCACTTTTTTTTCAGTTTCGAATCAACTGTAAATGAAGTTGCGGTATCAGGAATAAATCCAAGCTGTTCCTGCGCATTATTGGGTATAATAAAATGCTCATTTTCATGGAAAGAGATAGTATCACTTGTATGCAAGGGTTGTCTCTTTTCTTTTTTTAAAAAATTATTGCATCCTGAAAACAGTAATACAGAAAGCATGATGAGTGCTATAATGAAATAGCTTTTTTTTCGGTTCATTTTGTCATTTTCCACCTTCCGTTTTTCACCTTGATGAAAAAGCTCAAAATGTCAAAGCATTTTGAGCTTTTGGTTTTTTTATTAAAATCTTATACTATCTCCTGTATCAGCCATATAAATATTAGTAGAAGTTGATAATGTGTGATGGGAAGTAGCTCGATATTCCCATCCAGAAGGAATACTTACTGGATAATGAGAAACTGTTGCTGTATCAGTAGTTTTTCCTAACCCAGTATCTTGCTTAGTACCTAGAGAGTTTCCATTAAGCATTAACGTCGTAGTCACTCCATGAGATGAAAGAGTAACTTTACTCGTCGTTTTTCCAACAGCCTTTACTTCACTAACAGGATACGCATTTGGAGAAATTCCTTTAATCGACGAGGATGCCGAAGATTCTGAAACATAAATATACGTGGAGCCTGTCCCTACTGTGGATATAGAGATTGATCCTTGAGCCGTCACTTTTCCGGTTTCTACTACTGCTTTCAAGTTTGCTTCATTGCTATAATGGATGGCATTTTCCTACAATTTTGAAACACTGTCTTTATTCTCTTCTGCAAAAACTCCTCCTGAAGAAAAAGAAATCAAAGAAGCGGACAAGGCTGTGGCAAGTCCGAATTTAAAAAATTTCATTTTCTTCATTTCCTATCCCCCATTTCTCATTTTTTGCAATTTTATTATAAATTATTAAAAATAAACTTTCAACACCAGTGTATGTGCTCATGGATTCCTAGTATCCGTCCTAAGCGCTTATCGAAGCCTGTCTGAACCGCCGTTGGCTGTAGATGTGATGGATATCACATAACGCGTCCAGCCATTGCGGTACAATGGAGGCCAAGGAGGGAATGGGATGCGCGATTTCAATGAAAATCCGTTTATTGTGATTTGGGAATTGACCAGGGCGTGTCAATTAAAATGCCTTCATTGCCGCGCCGAGGCACAATATCACCGCGACCCGCGCGAGTTGACGTTTGAGGAAGGGAAAAAGCTCATTGACGAGATTTACGATATGGATCAGCCGATGCTCGTTTTTACCGGCGGTGATCCGCTCATGCGGCCGGATGTGTACGATTTGGCGAAATATGCGATCGATAAAGGGTTGCGCGTGTCAATGACGCCAAGCGCGACGCCTAACGTGACGAAAGAGGCGATCCGCAAGGCGAAAGAAGTCGGCTTGGCGCGCTGGGCGTTCAGCCTTGACGGACCGAACGCCGAGATTCACGACCATTTCCGCGGCACGAGCGGCTCGTTTGCTTTGACGATCCGTGCGATTCAATACTTGCATGAGCTCGACATTCCCGTGCAAATCAACACCGTCATTTCGCGGTACAACGTTCATGTGCTTGATGAAATGGCGGAATTGGTTGAGAAGCTGAAATGCGTTCTTTGGAGCGTCTTTTTCCTCGTCCCGACCGGAAGAGGAAAAGAATCGGACATGATTTCCCCCGTCGAGCATGAGCGAGTGTTCCGCTGGCTGTATGAGACGAGCAAACGCGTTCCGTTTGACATTAAAACGACGGCCGCCCAGCATTACCGCCGCGTTGTGCTGCAGGCGAAAATGCGCGAAGGAAAAACGGCGAACAACGGCATTCACTACGAAGATGTCTTGAATAAAGGATTAACTGGGCAAGTCGACGGGCTTGGCCGCGCGCCGAGAGGGGTGAATGACGGCAACGGCTTCATCTTTATTTCCCATATTGGCGACGTTTATCCAAGCGGGCTGTTGCCGGTCAAAGCCGGGAACATCCGGGAAACGCCGCTGGCCGACATTTACCGGCATTCGCCGATTTTCCAAGACTTGCGCAATCCGGACAAATACAAAGGAAAATGCGGCGTCTGCGAATTTCGCCACGTGTGCGGCGGCTCGCGTTCACGCGCTTACGCCGTAACGGGCGACTATTTGGAAAGCGAACCGTACTGCATCTATATTCCGAAGGCGCTGCGAAACAAAGGAACAAATTGTTGCTAGGCCAACGATTGATCAACATCACATTTGGATGTTAGGTTGTCTTTCTCTTTTCGAAGGGAGCACCCGCTTTGTTTATGTTTGATTTTGCGCTTGACAAAGAAAGACATTCATTATCCAAGAATGAACGAATTGTCATGGTCACACTTGGGCTGGTTGAGCGCTGACACTCGATTAGCACTACAGGTTAGGTATAAATAATCACTAGACACGTTGTAAAAAATGGTAATAAAACGGTTCATCACCAAAAGATGTACTTGATTTTTACGTTAAAATGTGATAGAGGTCTCTAGACAGACACGCAAAGTAAAACGCTGGATATTTCGATACCCATATCCTCGCCTTTTGATCCATTTTATTTTGTTGTTGATTCCTTCCATTGGACCATTGGAGTAAGAAAAAACGATGCAAGAAAGCACGGCGTCTCTTCGGGTGATGAGTGCCTTGGCAATACGGCGTACGGCGGCACAGTCGCTAAAAAGGTACCGGTCAAACCATTGGGTCAAACGAGTTTCGGCTTGCTTTCTTGTTTGGCTTTTGGATACGTAACGGAAATGTTGAAGGGCTTGATAGACATCACGTAAATAAGCACTTTCTTGGCACCATTGTCGAACTTCCTGTCTCTCTTCTTCTGTTCATTTTTCTGGACGTTGGCTTAACAATCGGCACACGCGGCGAACGCTTCCGTGTTTGGTTCCGCCTTTGGCAAGGGATTTGCGACAACGTTCCAGTGCATCGGTGAATAACTGAATCACATGGAAGTGGTCAAGAACATGGATGGCTTTTGGACATACCTTTTCCATGGCTTTTCTCATGGCAGGAGCCAAGTCGCTGACCACATACTTCACTTTGGAGGCGACGGGTTGAAGCGCCTCCACAATGGCTTCTTTATTTTTTCCAGAAGCAATGGAAAGGACATTCCGAGTCTGTGTGTCCATCACCGCTACTCCGTCATCATGTCCCTTTCGGAAAGCGAATTCATCCACACATACGACGGTAGGATTCGATGTTGGTAAAAGAGCCGGGGTATATTGATAAAACCAGCGTTCTACGGTCGTGTAGGCGAGTGGTAACAAGCGAGCGACTTCTTGAATCGTTTTTCCGATGCATAACTGGGCGACCCAA
>NZ_LQYX01000035.1:0-26181 GCF_001587475.1 Geobacillus sp. B4113_201601 | reverse complement strand
GGCAACGCCGTCTTTCGATGGGAAGTTCAATCCAAAATAAACCGACCGTATTGGTATAGCCATGAATCCATTGTTTCCGTTTCGATGACATGTTGATGGTTCGTCCGAAGCAAGTCGGGCAGATCGGACAATGAGGAGGGAGGGAACGTTCAAAAATCCATCGTTCTTCCTCTTTTCGTTCTCCTTGAATAAGAAAGCTTGGTAAAGTGATCAAATCTTTGATAAACGGAGATGGCATGCGAAATTTCCTCCATGGTTGATGGTTTGGTTACCTTTACCATACAGGAAATTTCGCATTTTTTGTACCCTTGATCAGAAAACAACTTGATTGTCAAGTACATTTTGTGGTGAAGAGCCAATAAAATCATAATTTACACTATATTAGCTTATGTTACCATTTATACAAAGCATAAGCGGAGAGTGAAGAAAGAATGTCTTACATGTCAAGCGTGTTGGATCATGATTATGAAAGGGTGCAGTGCGGGCAATGATTCATGTAAAGCCAGATGAGCTAGAAACAGTCGCTGGACATATTCCCGATGCGGAAGATGCGTGTCAGCGGGCGCGGATGACGTTATCGTGGGAGCTCTCTTCCCTTGCGATGAATCTCCCCGGCGTCAGCACGTCCGCAATCGAAGAGCTGAGGGATGAACTCGTTCATTGGCTGAGGCGTTATGAAGAAAAGCTTAATGAAGCCGAAGAGCTGTTGTATCGCACCGCCGCAGCGATGCGTCAAGCCGACCAAACGCTGGCCGACAACATGAAGGAATTCGGATTAGAACTGATTGGTTGGTACGACTTGCAACGCGTGTTCGGGGAGTACGACCCAGTCACTGGAGAGCGCCTATCGTTTGGTGATCGGCTGTTGGCAGGAGGAATGTTGATTGCGTCGATTGCTCCTCCCGCAAAAGGAGTCGGCATGGCAGGAAAAGCGGCGACCAAGGGAGCGAAAGCGATCGACACCGCCTCTACCCTGTCGAAAGTGAAGCATGTCGTGCGTTATGATAAAGTGAAAGTGTTCTTCCAAAGGATCTACCATCAAGTCATCAAAGCGCCATTGGTGGAAACCGCTCGCCTGTTCAAGACGCAATGGGACCAATTAGTGCAGAGCATCGCTTCCATTTCAATGCAGCCGGTATATGCCGGAGTGGGTTCAGCGCCTCGGATGTTGATGAATGAGGCGAAAGATGTATCTCGCCATATGATTCAGAAAGTCGATAATGTGATTGAGAAGGGGACGACTAATGTTAAACCTAAAGATTTTAGTCCTCTAGCTCCTGGAGGAGGATTAGCTGCACATGAGGCTCGGGGCGGGCATCTAATTGCCAGACATGTTGGGAAGACAGATGAAGAGTTATTACAACGCTTAAAAGATAATCCTAAAATAAAAGGGGCATCGACTTTCAAAGATCGAGCTACGGCTGAAAGAGTAGCCAGCGAAGTTTTAAACGATCCAAATAACCAGAAAATGATCCAAGAATGGTTAAGCAATCCAAAAGCGAAATCGACTTTGGTTCTGCCTTATCAAGGTACAGAAATTATTGGCCGCGGGGTACAAAGAGGTTCGACGACAGTTGAAAATATGACAAATGCTAAGATAGTATTAAAGAAAGATGGGGCAGGGAATTTTATTTTAACTGGTTATCCAACTCAATAACGGAATGGAGGGTAAGATGCTTGCTGATCAAAAATAATCCGGGAGATCCAGTTTTTCAGTTTCTAGCTGGAACGTTTCATCAAGACATTGATTCGCCTGAGGAAGCATTACAAGAATTGTTAACAGAAGAAAGTAAGGAATATCTTGAGTCTGCGATTGCATTTTTAACGGAATTCATTAATAGCGAGTATTCAGATGATGAAAAGAATGAATACATACAACACTGTGCAGACGGGGTATATTTTCCTGCCCTTGGAGTGACTCCAATCCAATGGCTAAAAAGTGTAGTAGAACAATTAAGGGAAGCTGTAAAAACAAAATAGAATAGTAGATGGTCAATGACCTTGAATGAGTCAAAACTCTTTCAAGGTTTCTTTATTATAGTCAGAATGTTCGATTTTTACCGATCACATTTTCTTAACGTTATCTGCCTAGCGTTGTCGAATCTCTTTAAGATGTTTAGAGATAGCCATTTGGCTGATTGGAGGAGTGGTGCTTGATCAAACGTATTCTTTTTTCGACTCTCCCCTAAAACCGCGGTTACTGAAGCAATCCAAGCATAAACGCTTTTCCTACCGCTCCGGACCGTGATTTGACGTTCAGCTTTCGCAAAATGGATGATACGTGGTGTTCGACAGTTCGTTTACTAATGTTCAATTGTTCACCGATTTCACTGATATGCAGAATAACCGAGAGGTTGGCTCTTCATGTCGCATGTATATTATAGAGGGGATCCGATCATAAGCTCGATCGGTTTCGAGTGTGTAACGGGTTCGTACTGTCTGAAATTAGCAAATCCCAAAATCCCCCTTGTTCTCATATGTACTAAGTGATATAATACAGTTGCAGAACACGTGCATGATCATGTTTCTCCTCGTATAGAAGTATATGGGAAGGGGTGTAGAACATGTTAGGCCATCAAGTGAAAGTTGAATTTTTGAAAGTCTTTACTTGGCGACAATGGGTAGTTTGGGCTGCATTGGTGTTAGTTCTGCCTTCCATTCAATTTGCGTTGATAAAGGATGGTTATGTTTATTATAGACAGTTGGATCTTTTCCTGCGTGTAAATTCCAATTTTGTGCCGTTACTTTTTCCCATTATCATGATTCTTGTGTACGCGATTTCTTTTCCAAGTGAACAAAAAAATTATTTTCTTCCCTATGTGCGGATCCGTATCTCTTTGACAACTTACTTTTTTGGCAAACTAATCGCCAATGCGATTTTGTCCTTTTTGATCGCGTTTTTCATTGTATTTCTTCCATTTGTTTTTTGTGTGTATGTTGAACCTCATTTAGGGATCGTTCGTTTGTATCCAACCGATGGCAATCCAATTCCTCATACCACATTCGAGCAATTACTGGTCTTAGGGACGTTGCCATATGGGATCCTTTATTCATTATGGGTTGGTCTAAATGGGATGATGTATGCGACAATGGGGTTGTTGCTCGTCATGATTTTAGAAAAGGCGTTTGTAGCGCTTTCCATTCCATTCATCTATTATTTGCTGGGAAACTTTATTGCTCAAGTTCTTGGATATGACCAATTTTCTCCGACTTATGCTATTTTTCCTTTTAGCATATCACAGCAACCTTTATGGACGGCATTCGTGCCTTTCGGGGTTTTATGCCTTATTGTTGTTATATTGATCGTTTATCTAAAAGAAAGGTTGCATCAGTATCATGATTAGAATGATAAACAATAAATGGAGCAATTTTTTTAATGAATTACTAAAAGTCAAGTGGATTCTCTTTGGAGTGATGATTTACATATATGGTGTAAGAGCCAAAGAGCAGATGTATATTCATTCCCTTCAAAGCAAACTGCAGTTGAATAAATGGGATCTGGTGCATAGTTCTTTTGGCAATATTTATCTAATCATTTACTTTGTTTTGCCTTTTTTTCTCTATCATTCTTTAGTAATTATTACATCTAACTTTGATTATACGATCTTCATACGATTTGGTTCTTACCGAAGTTGGGTATATGCGACATTAGCTCAATTTATACAAATTGTCGGCGTATCCATCATCGTCTGGGGAGCAGTGAGCGGAGTTTTGTCAATTGGTGCTCCTCATTTTGCTGGCTGGAGCCCGTTTAGTAAGATGGACGCGTTTTTGAGCGAAACGCAAATATTACAAAAATTGATAACTAGTCCTTTTTTGGCATTGTTGCTGCATTTAGCGTTGCTTGTTTTGAGTGTGAGTTGTTTTCACCTTCTGTTGGCTATTCTTTATGTGAAATGGCAGTACAAAAGGATAGTCGTATTCGCTGCTGTTCTTATATGGGTCTATGCTGGGGTGTCATTTAAACTTCTTCCTCCCCATTCCTTACTCAATTTATGCAATTACTTGATTTTGCATTCGGGAGTTATGCAATTCGGAACTATATGGATATCGATTGTAGTGGTTACAGTGGGGATGATCCTACTTATCTTGGTTATTAACCTATTAGATTTGAATTTAAAATTATACAATTGGAATGACTATGCGGCTATCCTTTTGATTGTCATGTCATTATGGGCGGGTATGAGAGGAAAAGAAGGAACAACGATTTGGGATCAGTTTCTTTTCATGTTTATAGGCGGTTCAAATCAGGCGTTTTATTTTAAGCCATTTTTATGCTATTTGATTCTCTATTTTGGACTGGTTTATTGGGTTCAACTGTATTTGCAGAAGGAATTGTCAGAAATGGGATATTACAAGCTTTTGCGTTATCAGTCTACCAGTCGATGGTTTTGGGGTTGGTATTGCAAGATAATGTTATATATTGGGGTATATTTGTTCGCCTTAGCTTTACTAGCCTTATTCATTTCTTTTTTGAATGGGTTCTCTTTTGATTTCTATGTCTCTATTGAGCGTTCGGTCACCGTGCTTAAAATCGTTTATCATTTTTTTGTCAATGGTTATCTTCAACTATCATTTTATGTGCTATTTGTGTTTATTATTGCTTGGTTAAGCAAAGAAACGTTTTATAGTTTCGTTGGGATCGCTTTACTTTCATTTTTTATGTTACCGCACCTTAACAATTGGGGGATCGTTCCATCTGGATTAAATAGCATGTCGTATTTACTTACCGATAGCTCGGTGTATCGCATAAGCGCGATTTTAGCGTTATGGAATGTTTTAATGATTGTTTTCTTGCTGTATGTTTTTCGCAAGCAAGATCTTCATTTCTAAAAAGGAGTGAGAATGTTGGCGCATATTCAACTGAATCAAGTGAGCAAATCATTTAAAGGGGAAACGATTTTAGAAAATGTGAATTTTTCGGCGGAAAGAGGGAAAATTTATGGAATTATTGGCCCCAATGGCTCGGGAAAGTCCGTATTCTTTAAACTTATATGTGGGTTTCTACTCCCTGATCAAGGTAGCGTGATTGTGGACGGGGAAGTGTTGGGCACGAATAAGCGCTTTCCCAGTAATTTTGGAATTATCATTGATCGGCCAGGATATATAGCGGGGAAGACAGGATTTGAAAATTTAAAAGCATTAGCCCTCATTCGAAACCAAATCGATGATGACAAAATCAAGCAAACGATGAGAATGGTTGGATTAAATCCAGAATCACCGCAAAAGGTAAAACATTATTCACTTGGAATGAAACAAAAGTTGGCCATTGCTCAAGCCATTATGGAAGATCAACAAACATTAATTTTAGATGAACCATTCAATGCTTTAGATGCTGATAGCGTCGAAACGATCCGCAATTTGCTTCGAAAGTTTAGGGAAGAGGGAAGGACGATTTTGCTCACTAGTCACAATCAAGAAGATATTGATGTTCTTTGTGACGAAGTATATAGAATCAACCGTTTTACACTTGAAAAAGTGAAATAATCTTGTTTGATGATAGTGATTTTATCACAAATGTGTGGGATTTCACTAACGCGTCCAGCCATGACAGTAAAATGGAGGCCGACGAGTGAATGGAATGTGCCATTTCCACCAAAATCTATTTCTTGTGAGATACACGCGGTAACGCTCGTTCCCCCACCGTGACGAGGCGGGTGTCGTTGGGTTCGATATAGCGGGCAAACTCCTTCGCTTGAATGTCGATGCCTTTCGGATAGAGGATCCGGTTCGTCTTGAGCATGGCGATGACATGGAATCCTTGTTTCAAGCAGGCTTCGATGAGCGCTTGGGACGGATACCATGCACATCGGCCGAGTCCACTTTTCTTTGAGCGAAGAAAGCATCTCGATCGCTAGGACGATTTTGCTTCTTCCCGCCGTCTTGTCATACAGACGAAAGGCGAACGGAAACGCTTGCGAGAAGGTGTGCACCATCAGCCAAACAAGCGAATGCCCCCAGACCCATTGATGATCGCTGTGAGAGAAAGGCCAGTCACACCCTTGAATGGCGTGCGTTGCCCGTGACGAAGGCTTCGTTTTTTGACAAATGGGATCATCCATCGAAAGGAACAGGGGTTGATTCTCCCGTTTGGCTAGGCGTTCGATCTGGCGAAGGATCCATTCTTGCAGCTTCTCAAGCCGGTTTTCCTCGTTCCAAGGGCTTTTCGTGAAAAAGTGGCTGAGCGTGGTTCGATGATGCGGGTGAAAACTCCAGTACCGGACATCCGTCAATGTCCCCGAACATCCCTTGGTACAAGGCGTCGACAAGGTAAACGAGATGCTTGATGACCGGCTTCGAGAAATCAAGCGCCAATCCCAACGTCATGAAAAATTGGTGGATTCCTTGATGATGTGCTTATCGATTCCTAAGACATGAACCTCCTTGTGTGAACGGGTTTGAGCACATCTATTTTACTCAAGGAATCGGGTTCATGTCTCCTTTTTTGTTTGGTTGTCAATTTGTGTTAGCAAATTTGCTCATCGACAGTCGATTTATATATATTCCGAAGGCGCTACGAAACAAAGAAGCAAACCGCCGCTAGGCCAACGGGGGCGGCTGTCCCCGGCTTGGCTTGCCGCCCCCGGACGCAGCGGGGGCCTTTTTGCGGCGGATGGATGAACGAGCGAGCGACACGGGCCGCTGGCCTGTGGCAAAAGGGGGGCTTTGGCGTCTATTCGTGTTTGAGATCGACAATAAACGTTTCCGGTCCGGTCGGCGTCACGCTTCCTCCTTTTGGTTCGAGGCTTGCTTTAATTTGTTTGAACCGTTTGACGTCCTCGCCGGTGATCAAAATGCGCGATGCCCCATGGCGGATCGTCAATAGCTCTCCTTTCATCTCGTTGTCCGTGTACACAATCCACAATTGGTAGTCGCGAGCAGCGAACGGCTTGAGACCTTCAATCTCCATCACCATTTCGCTATTTTGAAGGGAGGGATGGACGTTGAAGGTCCGTAAGAAGGGGCGATGGGAAAACGGTGGTTTTTCATATGCAAAAAGATGGGGAAAACGGCTGAAGGCGGGGGTGCTTGATGAGAAGAAGCGGATAAGAGGGGCAAGCAGCGCCTTTTCGGCCATTGTCAAAAAAGAACTGGCCGATTATTTGACGAGTTGGCGCATGATCATTTTGATCGCTCTCATCTTGCTCACTTGCTTCGGGTCGCTGTATACGGCGATGACGACGATTCGGGACGCGCTCGATTCGTCGGAAGAGGCCAAGGAAATCGCGAAAGGCGCCTACTTGTTTTTAAAATTATTCACTGTCTCGGACGGAACGCTGCCATCGTTTGTGACGTTTGTCGGTTTTCTCGGACCGCTGCTCGGCATCGCGCTTGGATTTGATGCCATCAATTCGGAGCGGAATCGCGGGACGCTGAGCCGGCTCATGGCACAGCCGATCCCGCGCGATTACGTCATCAACGGCAAGTTTGTCGTCGCGTTGTTGTTGAATGCGGTGTTGTTTCTTTCCCTCGGCTTGCTTGTGACGGCATTAGGCATTTTGGTCTTGGGGATTCCGCCTACTTTCGAAGAGTTTGCCCGCATGGTCTGCTTTTTGTTGTTATGCCTTGTGTATATCGCCTTTTGGCTGAATCTCGGCATTTTGTTTTCCGTCGTCTTCCGCCAAGCGGCGACATCTGCGTTGTCAGCGCTGGCCGTTTGGCTGTTTTTCAACCTTTTTTACGCGATGATCGTGGAAGTAGTTGCGAAGTCGTTTTTGCAGTCTGATGCGATTACGTCCGTTGAGCAGGCGGTCGGCCGTCAAGAGTTGGTGCTTGGTCTCATGAGATTGTCTCCGAGCTACTTGTTCAACGAATCCACGACCGCTTTGCTTTCGCCGGACGTTCGGACGCTAGGGATCGTCACCGTGGAACAAACGGCCGGCGCTGTTGCCGCCCCGCTGCCGTTCTCGCAAAGTGTCTTGCTCATTTGGCCGCAAGCGACCGCCTTGATTGCCGCCACCCTCGTCTGCTTTGCGATCGCTTATTGGTTGTTTATGAGGCAAGAGATACGGGCGAGCGGGTGAGGGAACAGGCTGTTTGCAACAAGCAGTTTGAGAGGGGGGTCAGCCGAACGGTGTTCCTTATAGCTTCATGCGCGGCCAAATCATGGGGCTGATTCAAAAGAGCCGTTGTATTCGAGTGAAACACGGTATATAGGATGTCCGGACGAGGCAGATGCGTGTATGCGGTAATGAAGAGGGCGTCTCATCGCTTTTTGAGACACCCTCTTTTTCTATATGTGGCAAAACAGTGACAGCGACTTTGACAAAATGGTGACAACGAGCAAGAACGTGATAAACCTCACAAATCAATTTCCTTCGCCCGCGTATGATGGAATTACAAACAAAGCCACATATTTTTGAAGATTAGGGAGGGGCTTTTCATGAATAAACAAAAAGCGCTGCTGCCCATTACGACATTCGCCATGATGTTTTCGTTCGCAGTTTGGGCCGTCTTTTCGCCGCTGGCGAGCACGTTTCAAGAAATGTACGACCTGACATCGACGCAAAAAAGCATTTTAGTCGCCATTCCGGTGCTGCTCGGTTCAGTCATGCGCCTGCCGCTTGGCATTTGGACGGACCGGATCGGCGGGCGGAGGCTGTTTTCGCTGCTGCTCCTGTTTTTAATCATTCCGCTCATCGGCGCAGGGTTTGCGGATTCGTATGCGATGTTAATGTTTTGGGCGTTTTTCATCGGTATGGCCGGGACGTCGTTCGCGATCTCGGTAACGTTCGTATCGCGCTTGACTCCGCCGGAAAAACAAGGAACAGCGCTCGGGATTAACGCGATGGGCAATTTCGGCACAGCGGTCGCCAGCTTTTCGGTTCCATCGATCGCTGCCGCTTTCGGCGTTTCGTGGGCGTTTTGGGGAATGATCATTCCGATCGTCATCATGCTTATTCTCGTTTGGTTTTTCACCCCCGATATGCCGAAGCCAAAGCAACAAAAAACGATGCGTGAATCGCTGTCAGTGTTGAAATACAAACATACGTGGACATTGTCGCTGTTTTACTTCGTCACATTCGGAGCATTTGTCGCCTTTGGCATTTACTTGCCGTCGCTCCTCGTTGACTTGTATGGGTTGACACCGGTCGATGCCGGGATGCGCGCGGCTGGGTTTACCGTACTCGCCACACTCGCACGGCCGATCGGGGGTAACCTTGGCGATAAAATCGGCGCCGAGCGGGTATTGACGTTCGTCTACGCTGGAATGACAATCGGCGCCTTGGTGATCGCATTTGGAATGGAAAACATTTGGGTGATGACGGCCGCCTGCCTGTTATTGGCGATGATGTCCGGATTAGGAAACGGTGCGGTCTTCAAGCTCGTGCCGCAGCTGTTCCCAGCGGAAACGGGCACCGTCACTGGCCTTGTCGGCGCATGGGGCGGACTGGGCGGCTTTTTCCCGCCAATTTTTATGGGCATCATCAAAGATGCGACTGGTTCTTACGTGCTCGGGTTTATGCTTCTCAGCCTGTTTACCTTGATCTGCTTCTTATTGAATCGAATCGTCTTCGGCAAAAAAGCCGGCGAACCAGCGAAACGGTACGCATCGTAACCATCGAAAGAGGCCAAAAGTATCCACTTTTGGCCTCTTTTTATTGTTCACCAGGCAGATGGACTGAAGGGGGGACTGGTGACGATTCGGAAAACGAAATGCCCGTTTTCCGTTAGCCAACGTGGGCACGTCTTTTATCGTTTTTACAGTAGCGATAAACATATTGTTCATCGTTTCACAAACCCTTCAAATATGCGTGTTTCTTGGTGATACAAATCACTAGAGAGGAAGCCGAAATGGCGTACGCTGAAGGTGTAAACCGATTCCGTTAGAGGAGGAAAGAACGATGAACCGAAATGGATCCGCGTTGTTATCGATCGTGTTGGCGGCCTCGCTTTTAGCGGCGTGCAATAACGGGGGAGAGCAAGTGAAGGTGGAAAGCAAAAGTGAAACGGCGGCCACACAACAGCAGGCGACGAACGTTTTAGCGGCGCACAAAGGAGTAAATCAAGCGCCGGTGCCGTTGAAAATGGAGCGGATTGGACCGCATGACGTCCACATCGAAATGACGGCGCAAATTACCGATATTGAAATTGACAAAGGAAAAATCTATAAAGCGTGGACGTTTAACGGCCAGGCGCCGGGACCGCTCGTCGTTGTCAATGAAGGGGATACGATCCATTTTACGCTGAAAAATATGGACCCAGCCATCCCGCACAGCATGGACTTTCATGCTGTCCACGCTGCACCGTCAAAAGACTTTATTGACGTGATGCCGAACAAATCGGGAACGTTCACTTACCCCGCAAACAACCCGGGCGTGTTTATGTATCATTGCGGCACAAAGCCGGTCTTGCAACATATCGCCAACGGCATGCACGGCGTGATCATCGTCAAGCCGAAAAACGGTTATCCGACCGACAAGGAAGTGGACCGCGAATATGTGCTTATCGAAAATGAATGGTATCGTTACAACGATATGAATGATTTCCAAAACGGTGTGCCAAGCTATGTCGTTTTCTCAGCGAAGGCGCTTAAACCTGGCGATCCGAATACGAACGGGGACACATTTACCCTTAAAGAAAAGCCGTTATTGGCGAAAGTCGGCGAGAAGATCCGCTTGTTTGAGGGGTAGTTACATATTGGTAAGGAGCCCCCACTTCAAGCGTTAGCGAAGCGGGGGAGTTGGCTCTAAAATGAAAGCGCCGTGCTCATTCAATGCAACAAATATCCGGTGGGCAGTCTTCGCATTGGATTTCCGTTTTTAAATAGTTTAAGTCGTGGACGGTAATTTTCCCTCGCCTCATAGAAATGATCCCTTCTTGCTTTAATGCATTGAGCATCCGATTGACGCTTTCGCGTGTCGTGCCGCAAAAGTTGGCTAAGTCTTGGTTTCTTAATGTTAAATCAATGAAAATGCTTCCATCTCCAAGCGAGACCCCATAGCTGTTGCATAGGCGAATGAGCGTCGAATAGAGCGCCCCTTTTTTGCCGTTCATCATCAAGTCGCGAAACTTCGTCTGCGTCCGCCGGGCATGCTTGCTCATCCAGCGCATATATTCAAGGGTAAGGGTCGGATTGATCAGCAGCTGGTCTTCAAGTTCGTTTTTCTTCATCACCGCTGCTTCCCCCGGTTCAATCACTTTGGCGGTCAATAAATAGCGGGCATCATTTGTAAACAGCGTCAGCTCGCCGACGATTTCTCCGCTTCCGCAAATGCGGAAACACATTTCTTTTCCATCGGGGCAAATTTTGCTTACTTGCACCTTGCCGGAAAGAATCAAATACAGCTCATTGGCGGGCATTCCTTCTTGAAACAAAAACGAATGTTTGCGGAGCGGAATCACTTTTTTCGACGATTGCAGCCATGAGCGCAAGAGGGAAAAATCGCGTTTCTCCACTGGTTGGCTTAGCCGTTGCATGATTGACACCTCCATTTGTTCGGCTATTTCTATTGTAAAAAACCTCACAGTGGGGACAGCGTGAAAAAAATCACCGTTTGTCACTTTTTTTGTGCAGGTTGTCACAAATTTTTCTAAGCCGGATTTCCCCGCCCGTATGATACAATCAATGTGAGCAGCATCACAGCGTTTATCTATTTGTTTTCGTATCGTTAGGATGGAGATGGAACAAAGAGAGGCTGACCCATGACAACGTTTTGGTCACCGGTTTGGTTATCGATTAAAGTATCACTTTTCGCCGGCTTGATTGTCGCGGTCTTAGGGACAGCGGCGGCGAGGCGGATGGCGCGCCGCCGGTTTCGCGGCAAGACGGTGGTGGAGACGGTGTTTATGTTGCCGCTCGTGTTGCCGCCGTCGGTCGTCGGTTTTTTGCTCGTCGTCTTGTTTGGCCGCCATAGCCCCATCGGCCGGTGGATCGAAGCGTCGTTTCATACGACCGTACTGTTTACGCCCGGTGCCGCGGTGATGGCTGCCGTGGTCGTGTCATTCCCGCTCATGTATCAGGCGGCCAAAGCCGGGCTTGAAGCGGTCGATCCAACCATTGAAGGGGCGGCGCGCATCGATGGGGCGAATGAGCGCCAAGTCTTTTGGCATATTTCGCTGCCGCTTGCCAGACACGCGTTATTATCCGGAGCGGTGCTGTCGTTTGCCCGCAGCCTCGGGGAGTTTGGCGCAACGCTCATGTTCGCCGGCAATATTCCGGGAAAAACGCAAACGATCCCGACCGCCGTCTACATGGCCATGGAATCGGGGCGGATGGAGTTCGCGTGGGCATGGGTGGCGGTCACGATCGGATTGTCATTCAGTTTATTGGCTTTTGCGACGAAACTCGGTCGTTTACGGGAGTGAACGACCCCCACTTAATTTTCTAGCGAAAATTTGAAGTGGAGGCTTCCAAAGAAGTTTGACTGCTTCAAGCAATCCTTATTCTTTGAGGCGTGTCCACTTTAGAGCATAAGACACTCAGGTCTACAGCTTTACTTTTCTTTAAGATGTTTAATGCGCCGCTTCGCTTCATTGAAGTGGGAGTCTTCTCGCCTAATTAAGATAAACAAAGCCGCCTGTCAATATCGTGCGGCGAACGAAACAGAAAGGAGGGAGTGCGATGGGCGAGCGCAACCGAACGAACGTCATGGACCGCCTGTCCCGCCCGCTTCGCGATTTGCGGTTATCAGTGATCGACCAATGCAATTTTCGCTGCGTCTATTGCATGCCGGCCGACGTGTTCGGGCCGAATTTTCGCTTTTTGGCGGAAGGTGAGCTGTTGACGGTCGAGGAAATGGCGCTTCTTTCGGAATGTTTTGTCGAGCTGGGCGTCGAAAAAATCCGCTTGACGGGCGGCGAGCCGCTCTTAAGGCGCGATTTGGATGCGCTTGTGGCGCGGCTGTCTGCGATTCCCGGCCTGCGCGATATTGGCTTGACGACCAACGGCGTTCATTTAGTGAAATGGGCGCAGCGGCTGAAAGAAGCCGGACTAAAGCGCGTCAACGTCAGCTTGGATGCGTTGGATGATGACATTTTCCGCAAAATGAACGGCATCGGCATCGGCGTCGCCCCGGTGTTAAAAGGCATTGAAGCCGCCCGGGCGGCAGGGCTCGGCGTCAAGGTGAACATGGTCGTCAAAAACGGATGGAACGACTCGCAAATCGTGCCGATGGCCGCCTATTTCAAAGAACAAGGCATTCCGCTCCGCCTCATCGAATTTATGGACGTCGGCACAACGAACGGCTGGGATTACTCCCATGTTGTGACGAAAAAAGAGATGTATGAACAAATCAACGCCATGCATCCGCTCGAACCGGTCGAAAAAGCGTATTTCGGCGAGGTGGCGAGCCGCTACCGCTACGTCGGCACGGAGGTGGAAGTCGGCTTTATCGCCTCAGTGACGGAAACGTTTTGCCGCAGCTGCACGCGGGCGCGCATTTCCGCGGACGGGAAGCTGTATACGTGTTTGTTTGCATCGAAGGGCGTGTCGTTGAAAGACAACCTGCGCGCCGGGGCGACGAAAGAGGAACTGAAGTCGTTGATCACCGCGGTTTGGAACCAGCGGACAGATCGCTATTCAGAAGAACGGACGGAAGAAACGGCGAAGCAACGGAAGAAAATTGAAATGTCGTATATTGGCGGATGACAAAGAAGAAGGGCCGCTCTTTCCGGCGAAGAGCGGCCTGTTCATCGCTCGCTGCGCCTGCCTTTGCCTTAGAAATGGGGGAAGGGTTTGCTTGCTTATGCTCTTACCGCCGCCAGCACGCGCGGGAAGAGGACGTTGTTTTCTAAATGGATGTGGGTAAACAAATCTTCTTCGAGCGCGGCGAGTCGGCTGTAAACGAGCCGATACGTGCCGCACGCGTCTTCCGGCGGGGTGAAGTCGTTGGTGATGTCGCGAATGTCTTTGATCAAATCGCCAGCGATCTCATGCTCATTGACCAGTTCGCGAACAGCCTGTTCGACCGCCTCCCGGTTTTCCGGCGAGGGGTTGTCAGTAAATTGGAAAATGAGCGGGAATGCTTCTGTTTCTTCTGTAATCAAGTGTTGCTCGAGTTCCGCTTTTAACTCGTGAAACAGTTTATGCACGCGGGAAAGGTGCGGGTGGTGCATGCCGTGTACGCGCAATACTTTTGTGACATATGGGCTGAGCTGCGGCAGTTCCTCGTTCAAATAGCGGTGGTGCGTGTTGATAATATGATCGACCAAGTCGGTCAGCGTCGCTTCGCTCCAGTTTCGGGTCGGCTTGTTTTGCGCCTCCGCATAAAGGGTGTTCAGCTCGCGAAGGAGCGCTTCGCCATCCAGTCCGCGCTCTTCGATGGCTTCTTTTAACGGACGCTGTCCGCCGCAGCAAAAATCGATGCGCCGCGCTTTCAACAAATCAGCTGCTTTCGGAAATTGAGTGACAATATCGCCAATCAATGATTGTTCAGTAAACCGCTGTTCCATTCATCATCCCTCCATTGATCCAATCGTTACAGCTTCAGCATACCGTGTTTTCCGCGGCCACGTTGTGATTCATCTCACAGCAGCGAAAAAATGAAGACGGAGAACGAATGTGATCAACATCACAACGGCACTTTTCGTTTTTATGTACAATCAAGACAAAAGAGCCGGTCGACCGAGTCGAACATCGGGCTCAAGACGTGCTAAACTATAGTCAGGAACAATACCGCTAGGCGGATAAAGTGAGGCAAGAGCTCGCACCGTCGGCCGCTTTGTTCGGCGAGACGCGGGAAAGGATGTTGGCGCACTTCGCGTCCCGCCTTCGGTCGCCTTGTCAACATCCTCTAGAAGGTTGGTGAAAAACCGCTGTTTGCCTTGATCGATGATGGAACGCGTGAACATAGAAGCTGATACAACCAGTTTTTCTACTTGAGAAACGATTCCGAGAAGCGGTTGCGTGAGTAAATCACCGGCCCCCTAGATGACTGGTGAAAAACGGTTGTTTCTCTATGAACGATGGGGGGAGCGTGTGAAAGGCGATACCGATGCGACAAGGCTTTTCTATTTGAGAAACGAGGCCGGTAAACGGCCTGCTTCCTTAAATCACCGGCCCCCTAGACGAGGAAAAGGATGTTGGCGCATATCGCCGCTGTGAGTGTCGGTGATGAAATGCTGGCGGGAGGCATCAAACCGCTGCAACCACGTGAAAAGGACGAGACCATAGCCGCCAGCCATATAGTCGAAAGGAGAGAGAGACATGGTCGAAAGACGAACCCCGATTCCTGTAGCGGAAGCGATCGCTCGGGTGATGCGTTACGCCGGAGTGGGAGAAGAGGAAACGGTGCCGCTTCGCCAGTCGTATGGCCGCTATTTGGCCGAAGATTTGCGCGCTGACCATGATGTGCCGCCGTTTGACCGCTCCCCGTATGACGGATTTGCCATTCGCGCCGCCGATTCGGAAGGAGCGGGGTTGGATCGTCCGGTCGAGTTTGAAGTGATCGAAACGATTGGCGCCGGACAAGTGGCGAAACAGCCCGTCGGCCCGTTTCAAGCGGTGCGCCTGATGACCGGAGCGCAAATTCCACAAGGGTGCGATGCGGTCGTCATGTTGGAGCTGGCCAAACAGTATGAACGGGATGGAAAAACGTATATGTCGATTAAGCGCCCGTTCCGCCCCGGCGACAACATCTCGTTTCAAGGAGAAGATGCCAAAAAGGGACAACCGCTCGTCGAAAAAGGAACGCGCATCAATCCGGGAGTGGCGGCGCTGTTGGCGACGTTTGGCTACGCCGAAGTGAAGGTGGCGAAAAAGCCGCGGATCGGCTTGTTTGCGACCGGCAGCGAGCTGCTTGACGTTTCTGAACCGCTCGTTCCGGGAAAAATCCGCAACAGCAACGCCTACATGATTGAAGCACAGGCGCTCAAAAGCGGCGCTGAGCTGATCTATTTTGGCCAGCTGGCCGACGACTTTGACGCGTGCTTTCACGCCGTGCGCGAGGCGCTCGATCAAGTGGACATGCTTATGACGACCGGCGGCGTCTCGGTCGGCGATTACGACTATTTGCCCGCCATTTACGAGCGGCTGGGGGCGAACGTTTTGTTTAACAAAATCGCCATGCGCCCGGGGAGCGTGACGACCGTCGCGGAGTGGAATGGCAAGCTGCTGTTTGGCCTCTCCGGCAATCCGTCGGCGTGCTACGTCGGCTATGAACTGTTTGTCCGCCCGGTCGTGCGGACGCGCTTGTTTTCCCCCAAGCCGTATTTGAAAAAAGTGAAGGCCACGCTCGGCGCCGATTTTCCCAAACCGAATCCGTTCACCCGCTTCGTGCGCAGCCGAATCGAAGCGATTGACGGCCGGCTGATCGTCAAACCGGTCGGCATGGATAAGTCGAACATCGTCACCTCGCTCGCGGCGGCCAACGCCTTGATGGTGCTGCCGGGCGGGACGAGAGGATTCGCTAAGGGTGACGAGGTGGACGTATGGCTGCTCGATGATGATGAGGGATCGAGCGAATGAACGTCTGGCAAGTTGTCGGCTATAAACATACGGGCAAGACGACGCTCGTCGAAAAATGGGTGGCGGCCGCCGTCCGGGAAGGATGGCGCGTCGGGACGGTGAAGCATCACGGCCATGGCGGCGAGCCGGCACGGCCGGAAGGCGTCGATTCCGTCCGTCATGAGCGGGCCGGGGCGGTGGCGACAGCGGTGGAAGGGGACGGGCTGTTGCAGCTGCATCTCCGCCGCCCGTTGTGGCGGTTGGATGATGTGTTGGCGCTTTATGCGCCGCTTCGACTGGATCTCGTGCTGGTCGAAGGCTATAAGAAGGCGCTCCATCCGAAAGTCGTGCTTGTGCGCTCCGAGGAAGATTGGGCGTCGCTTCAGCACCTCGCCAACATCCGCGCCGTCATCGCCTGGGAACCGCTTTCCCGGCCGTTGCCGCACCCTTTGTTTTCGCTGGCTGATGAGGCCGCATATATCCCATGGTTGATGAATGAGGTGAGAAGAGGGACATGACGGAATCGTTGTTTGTCATCACGTCCGAGCCGATTTCGGTCGAGGATGTGATGAAAAAAGTGATGCGCCCGGAAGCCGGCGCGGTTGCCGTGTTTGCCGGCACGGTGCGCGAATGGACGAACGGCAAGCGGACGCTCTTTTTGCAATATGAAGCGTACGTGTCGATGGCGGAGAAAATGCTGGCGCAAATCGGAACGGAAATCGCCGAACAATGGCCGGGAGCGAAAACGGCGATCACCCATCGGATCGGGCGCCTTGAGATCGGCGACATCGCCGTCGTCATCGCGGTTTCCTCGCCACACCGCGCGGAAGCGTATGAAGCGAACCGCTACGCCATCGAACGGATCAAACAAATCGTACCGATTTGGAAAAAAGAACAATGGGAAGATGGCAGTGCATGGATTGGCGATCAACTGGAAACAAAAGCTTATCCGTCCGGAAAGCCGGAGGTGAATGAATGATGATCCGTCTCTTGTTTTTTGCCCATTTGGGCGAACAAGTCGGCGAGCGGCAAGTGACATGGCCGCACGTCCCCGACACCGTAGGAAAGCTGAAAGAAGAAGTGGAAGCGCGTTACGGCTTGCCGCTTGACCGCGTCATGACCGCGGTCAATGAGGAGTACGCCCGCGACGACGCGCCGCTTCAACCGGGCGATACAGTCGCTTTTATTCCGCCAGTGAGCGGGGGGTGAGAGCGATGGCAAACAAAAGCAAATGGGTGATGCCTAAACAACATGGCGCTTGGGCGATGCTCATCATCCCGTTTTGGCTCGGGGCATACGCCGGCGGACTCACGTGGGTTCACGCGCCGCTCTTTCTCGCTTGGCTTGCCCTCTACTTGGCGACGTATCCGCTCTTGATGGCGGTCAAAACGAAGCGGAACGAGCCGTACGTGCCCGCTGCCATTCGCTATGGCGTCATCGCCGCGCCGTCCCTAGCCGTTTCCCTTTTGCAGCGGCCGGCCCTTGTTCTCTTTGGCTTGGCGATGATTCCGTTTTTCCTAGTAAACATCTACTACAGCAAGAAAAAGAACGAGCGCGCTTTCTGGAATGATGTTGCGGCCATCGCATCGTTTTGCGTCGGCGGCTTGGGCGCCTTTTATGTCGGGCGCGGGGAATTGACGGTGGAAGCGTTCGAATTGGCCGCGTTTTCCTTCCTCTTTTTCATTGGCAGCACGTTTTACGTCAAAACGATGATTCGCGAAAAGAAAAACGTGCGATACAAATGGCTGTCATGGGGATACCATGCCTTGTTGATTGCCGGTCTCATCGCCATCGGCGAGCCGTTCGCCGTTTTGGCCTACGCGCCGAGCGCCATTCGCGCCGTCTACTTATACGGAAAATCGCTGCCGATCATGAAACTAGGCATCTTGGAAATCGCCAACGCGGCGTACTTTTTCATTGCCATGATCGTGCTCTACTCTTGAACGAACCCCAAACGGGAGACATCAATGACCGTTTGGGGTTTTTGTTTGGTTAGGCGATATGGCTTTTTCATTGCACAAGCATGATGCAAAATGGGCATGAATTCCTTGTCACGGTGTTGCAATGGATCGTTTCAAAAGCCTACCTCCTCTTCTTCCATGCTCGTTCCCAAATCAATTAAAGAAGGGAAGCATTTCAACATTCATTTATCGGATTGTGGACGTTCCAACCCTAAGTCATGTCGAATTTTGTCTGTCGAAAACGGTGGATGGCAGGGAGGAGGAAAGATACAATTTTATTGTAAAAATAATGGAAATAAGGAAGGGGAGCATATGAGAAACATTTGTTTGCGACGATGGTTAGTTTGGATGGTTGTATGGGCTTTAATGGTGTCAAGCATCCCGATAAAGGGATTCGCCGAAACGATCCAATCAGGAGTTGGCCGTATAGTGCCAAAAGAAGAGCCACCCAAGGTGCCGGAAGCCCCGAAACGTCAACACAAGCCAGGGGAAATCGTGGAGATGAGAACCGCTAACACCAAAGTGTACGACAACGGTGATGGGACGTTTACCAAGAAGATCTACTTTGAACCGATTCATCGTAAGAAAAAGGGAGAGCCGCTATTTGAGGAAACATCTTCGAATTTAACGGACTCCGCGAGTGATGAGAACGGTGTGGAGACGGAGAACACCGTTTTGGAAACTACCTTTTACAAAAAAATGTTCAATGGAGAATACGCTACGTTTCGTTACAATGGACATTTTATCTCTTATTCGATTTTAGAGACATCTGGGAATGAAGTGAAGCCGATCAAGGCGAAGGATGCAAAGGCTATCTATCAGAAAAAAGACAACAAAATTCTACACAAAAACATTTTTCCAAGTATAGACCTACAAAATATTACATTTAACGAGTCAACGAAAGAAGATTTAGTTCTTCATTCTTTTACTGGCTATCATATTTTCAAATTTCGTCTGAAAACAGATTTACAAGCAGACATCCAAGATGATGGATCCATTTTATTGACAAATAAAGAACATGAAAAGGTTTTTGAGTTGCCGAAACCTTTTATGGTGGATTCCCATGTTGATGAGCATTCTGGAGAAGCTCAACGGTCGGAGAATGTAAGTTATGAACTGCAAAAAGATGATGAAGGGTACATTTTAACGGTTAAAGCCGATCCCGAATGGCTGAAAGACCCTAAACGTGTATACCCTGTTTATATTGACCCGAGTACTTCCGTTCAGGTGTCTGCTGATGCATTTGTAATGAGCGCCTATCCGACAACCAACTATAGTTCCTCATCAAGTAAGTGGGATTCGGCGCAGGGACAATACGTTTTAAAGGTGGGGTATTATGATGGAACAACAGGCACTTGCTATGGATTTTTGCACCCGGATTTATCAAGCATCAAATATATGAATGTGACAAATGCCACGTTCCATGTCTATGTCACCCATTCGTATTATACGACAACGCCAACAGGGCTATGGCTCGATGCGGTAGACAGCTCATGGTCCGCGAGCACGTTAACGTGGAATAATAAGCCTTCCTCCACCAACATTGGCAAGGTGGATGTTGCAAGAGACCAATGGGCGCAGTTTGATGTCACGAATACAGTAAAAGAATGGGCATCAGAGACAAAGCCAAATTACGGATTTAAACTTCATACGAATGGCAATGGACAAACGTATTGGAAAAAAGTTGTTTCCACTACGAACAGCAGTTATAAACCATATTTGTCCGTTACGTATACGATCCCCGTTCCCAATACGCCGACAGGAACGGCCTACAGTAATGGGGATGGCACAGGATATATCAATTTATCATGGGATCCGGTTCCTGGCGCTACGGGTTATAAGGTTTGGATTTATAACGGTAAATCATATGAGGCGTTTAATGTAGGAAATGTCACTTCTTGGAGTACAAAAGGGAAAAAAATCTGGCCGACCGCTTCTGAAATTAGTGCCGGAAGATATGACCTGCACCAAGATCAGTTAGGGACGGAGCTTGCTGTCGATCCTTCCCCGGTCTATCGAAATTCAGGCGGAAGCTATCCGAATAGCAAGAACTACTGGTTCCGAGTCAGTGCGATTTTTCCTCAAGGCGAAAGCGCCATGTCTGGTGCGTATATGCCGACCATTCCGGATTTGGCGAAACCATCTGCTCCGACGGGGGTAAGTTATACAAACGGAAACGGAACAGGATATATTGACTTCAAATGGAATCCTGTGAGTGGAGCGACGGGATATAAAATCTGGATTTTTAATGGCTCCTACTATGAATCGCTAGATGTCGGGAACGTCACTTCTTGGACAACGAAAAACAAAAAGTATTGGCCAACATCTACGGAAATTCAAGCAGGTAGATATAAGTTGCATTTAAACGATGGTCTCGGCACGGAATTAGCTGTTAACCCGTCCCCGGTCTATGCCAATGCAGGAACAAAATACGCAACGGCTACCAACTACTGGATTCGAGTAAGCGCCTATAACTCTCAAGGGGAAACCGTCTTTTCGGATGCGTATATGCCTAGTATTCCGAACTTGCGAGTGCCGCCAGCGCCTTCGGGGTTTGCTTACAGCAACCAATTAGGAAGCAACTCGGGTTATGTCATGTTAGACTGGGAGAAAATCTCTGGTGCAACAGGATACAAAGTATGGATTTTTAATGGACTTTACTATGAAGCATTTGATGTAGGAGACGTGGACCATTGGACGACGCAAAATAAAGGAATTTGGCCAACTCCGGAGGAAATTCAACAGGGGGATTCCAGCACCTTAACATTGCATCATGATGGACAAGGATTGGAACTTCCGAAAGATCCTTCTCCAATGTATGCGAAAATGGGGACAAAATACGCCACAAGCACCAATTACTACTTCCGACTCAGTGCATACAATGCGGATGGGGAAACAGTATTTTCTAGCAATGCATTGACGGTGAAAATTCCGGAGGCGAATGAGTATTTAGGAAAGGAAGATTACTGGTCCATCATTGATGTTCCGTATGGCAGCGTGAATGCTGCTACCGGTAATCTGATTATAGACGAAGACGATGTTTCTATTTCCGGAAGAGGACCGGGGCTTGGAATCACAAGAACTTACAATAGTTTATCCACATCGGTTGGATTGTTCGGAAAAGGATGGCATAGCGATGCGGAAATGAATATCGTTGCCCAAGGAAATGAAGCAAGATTTACGGATGAAGATGGCACACTCCATATATTCACGAAATTATCCGACGGCACGTATAAAGCCCCGACAGGTGTTTACTTGGAGTTAAGCGAAACAACCAATGAATATATACTGACGACAAAAGATCAAACGAAAATCCATTTTCGAAAAAGTGATGGCAAGTTAACGAAAATCGTGGATGGACATGGGAATGCCACTATCTACAGTTATTACAACGAAAAGCTAGTGTCGATTACCGATGCATCGGGCAGAAAACTAAGTATAGAGTATAACGCAAGCGGAAGAATCCAGAAAATTACCGCCCCAATGAATCGGACAATCACGTATGAGTATAACAACGACTTGTTAACAAAAGTAACCCAGACGGGCGGGGAAGTCACAAGATATGAATATGATGACCGTGGCCGTCTTGTGAACGTATTCGAGCCGACGCATACGGTGGAAAAACCGGTTGTCTATCAGTTCGTGTACGATGGCGACCGACTCAGCCAAGCGATCGATCCTGAACACCACGCGTATGCATTGAACTATGACCCAACAAAGCGGCAGTTGGTCGTGACGAAGCCAAATGGTCGAAAAACGCAATACACTTTTAACGAGGCAGCCAATCCGATTCAAATCGTCGATGATGCAGGCGGCTTGAATATTACCACCAACTATGTGTATGAAGGGAACAACCTAAAGGAATCGTACGATCCGAATGATGCGGGAACGACAACGCCGACGGAGTCGTATACGTACGATGCGAACGGGAATGTGCTGACCGCGACGGATCGTTATGGGACGGAAACCTATCAGTATAATCAACATAACAATGTCGTCTCCATCATCGATACGGAAAATGACAAGACCACCATTGCTTATGATGGCTTAAACCCGGTATCGGAAATCGATCAAGCGGCCAAAACGGCTTCCTTTGCCAAGTATGATGCATATGGAAATCTGATGGAAGAAAGTGATGCGCTCGGCAGTGCGGCGAATCTCATCGTTAATCCCAGCTTTGAACAGGGGATGACTGCTTGGAGTCTGACCAGCACCTATGATGCTGGGCAATGGTGGGAGGATGCGAATGTTGATCATGGATTGGCCGGGCGAAAGACATTAAAAATGACCGTGAACTCCACTTCCCCTGGCAACGAACTTGGCTACGTGGCGGCAACACAAGTCATTTCGGTGAAACCGAATACGACGTACACGCTGAGCGGGAAGATCAAAACGAATTTGACCAAGGCGAACGCGTTTTTCAACATCGAACAACTGGACAGCCAAAACCGCCGGCTGGCGTGGGTGGATAATCGCTACAGTTCATTATCCGGCATAAGGCCTTGGACAGAGCGGCAAGTGACGTTTACCACGCATTCCGATGCGGCCAAGGTGCGCGTCTATTTAGAAGTGGATCATCGATCGCCAACCGCATCCGGGGAAGCGTGGTTTGATCAGATTCAGTTGGAAGAAGCCCAAGTGTCTTCGAGCTATAACCCGGTCGCCAACAGCAGCTTTGAAGGAAGCTTGACCAACTGGAGCGGCATGGGCGGAAGTATAGATGGTACAGAATCGTTCGATGGGGCTTGCTCTCTTAAACTAACAAGAACCAGCACCACGCAGTCGGCTAGTGAATATAAGCAGACGGTGATCGTCGGTCAAACGTCAATCGATGCGCCGCTTCGTTTGACACTCACAGGTCTTTCCAAAGCGCAGGATGTCAAAGCCAATGGCACAGTGAGCGCAAGCGATTATTCCATTACGGCTAAAGTATACTTTGTGGATGGAACGACCCAAACGTATACCGCCGATTTCCCTACTAGCAATCAAGATTGGAACCGTGCCGCCGTTTCGATTCAACCTTCCAAGCCAATTGATAAAATCGACATATCCGCTGTCTTCCGTGGCAATTACACGGGAACGGTATGGTTTGACGCGATCCGTTTAATGGAAGGAAACGTGGTGACGAAAAACAAGTATGATGCAAGCGGAAATTATGTCACGGAAGAAGTGGATGAAGAAGGCTATGTGGCGAAAAAGAATTATGATGCCGTAGGAAACCTGTTAAGCGAGTACGATAAGAAAGGAAACAAGAAAGAGTACACGTATGATTTATCGGATCGCTTAAAACAGCTGTTGTTAGCAAACGGTACTTCCGTCAACTACGATTATGACTTAAATGGCAATATGACTTCAAAAGTCATTCGAACCAGCGGCGGCCAGTCTCAAACATTTGCCTATTCTTATGATGCGACCGGTAAACTCATTAAAACCGTCGGTCCGTTGAATGATGTGACAACGAATGAATATGATGCCAACGGAAATAAAATCAAAACGGTTTTGCCGAAAGGAAACACGATTCAATGGACGTATGACGGAACGGAAAGGGTCAAAACGATTTCTTACAACAACGTTCCGTATTACGAATTTAGTTACGACAAAAACGGAAACGAACTTTCTGTTCAATATCTAAAAGATGGCACCACCAAAACAAGAACATTTGATCAAGCGAATCGGCTCGTGGAACTGTCAGACCGCGGTGGGCTGCAAAAATGGCTGTACCCAACCACATCGGATAAATTGCAGCAGTTCATGTTCTCTCATGGGTCCTTTAGCCAAACGATCAATTACCAATATAATAAATTGGATCAAAATACGGTCGTCCAAGATGGAACGTATACGTACCGCTTTGACTATGACGAGAGAGGAAACGTTCGCACCTTCACGACAGGAAACCGAGCCGGCTCGACCTTTACGTATGATGACCGCGGCTTAGTGGAAAGCGTTTCGGTCGGTACGGCGGACGGAACAGAAATTTTATCGGAAACGTACCGTTACGATGAAAACGGGAACCGGACGAAAGTGGAATCCCCAACGGGGGAAACGACCGTCTACCGTTACGATGCCCTAGACCAATTAGTGGAAGAGCAGCTTCCAGATGGCACGAAAATCGAGTATGCCTATGACGGATTCGGAAACCGGAAGCAAATCGTGAAAACCAAGGATGGGCAGTCCACGACCACCAACGCCGATTATAATGCTGCCAATCAGCTCATTCGTTTTGGGACCGAGACGATCACGTATGATGCCAACGGCAACCGCTTAGAAGACGGAAAATATCAATACGAATGGAACGAAGCGGACCAATTAGTTTCCATTACAAGAAAAGGAGAAAGCACTCCTTTTGTGACGTACAAATATGATGAAGACGGCCGGCGCATCCAAAAGAACGTCAATGGCGTCGTGACGAACTACCATTACCAAGGCGATAGCTTAAATGTTCTATACGAAACCGATGCGAGTGGAAATGTGGTAAGATCGTATATATACGGAGAAAACGGTCAGCTTCTTGCCATGAAAAAGGGCACGGCGACATACTTTTACCACTATAACGTACATGGGGATGTCATCGCCCTGACGGATGAACAAGGAAATATCGTCGCTCGCTATCAATACGATGCGTGGGGGAATATTCTATCCCAATCCGGAGCCTTGGCCGACGAAAACCCATACCGATATGCGGGGTACCAATATGACCAAGAAACGGGTTTTTATTACCTGATTGCCCGGTACTACCACCCAGAGCATGGCGTGTTCCTTTCGATGGATCCAGATCCAGGGGATACAGATGATATTCTCACGCAGAATGGGTATGCGTATGCGAATAACAATCCGGTGATGTTGGTGGATCCGGATGGGAAGTTTGCGTATGCTGTAGGGCTTTATTTTGTTCCTGGTGTTGGACAAGTAATGTTAATTGGTACTGCTGCTGTTGTCGGGGCCTATGGAGCGTGGTATTTAGGAAAGAAAGTAAAAAGTTTGACTAGTAAAGGTTCTTTACCTCTAACAGGCCCTAGAAAAGGAAGCTTAACTTTAAGGGATGAGAAAGGAAAAGTTATACAACGAAGATATTATGATAGTGCGGGAAGAGCGAAAAAAGACATGGACTATAGCGATCACGGAAATCCGAAACATCATCCTTGGGGACCACATCGACATAAATGGAAATGGGATGGAAAAAAACCTAAAAGAGGGAAAGCAGAACCAATGAATAAAGGTAGAAGAAAGTAGGAAGATAAAATATGAGTTTAGAAAAATTAATAGAGCTTATAGAGATTGGACATGATATAGAATTTATCTATAAGGGTGAACGTTATTCAATAACTAATACTCAAGTAGGCATTTGCCTTACAAAGTACTATAATTTAAATCATCAAGAATATACAAATGTAAGTGATTTTATAAATAATGCGTTGATTGGTGAAGAAAAATTAAAAGACATTGTATCTCAAATTCAAATTACCGGTATTTTTTAAATATCGAACATTCATATCTCATATGATGATAAAAATGCCTGTATACAGTGTTTCTGAAGATGCTCTGCATACTTTGGAAGTACAAATGTTTAATAGAGGTATACGCAAAAAGCCCTTCTCATTCGAGAAGGGCTTTTTATATGTAAGGTCTTTGCAATAAGTATTTGATGATGCACTAGAAAACGAATGCTTATCGTTCACAAGCGATGAAGTCTTTATCTCGATCCAACTTTTTATTAGCATCATAGAGTGCCTTTGAAACATAAGGCTTGTATTTGGTTTTACCTCCCTCTAGAAATGTTGATTTATCAAGGCTTTTCGGCCCCTCAGGGGTGTCCAAAAAATATTTTTCGACAAA
>NZ_LQYX01000034.1:0-16843 GCF_001587475.1 Geobacillus sp. B4113_201601 | reverse complement strand
GGGTGCTTGCACCCCGAGGGAGAAGGTGATTTGACCCCGAGCGGCGGCGAGCCGGAGCTAGACAGGACGAAAAGCGCAGGACGCCCACCGATCGGCGAAACGCGCTGGAGGGCCTGCGAGGAGGTTATGCCGCCACAGCAGGACCGAAGCGCCGCAAGCCGATGGCGGCCGGAGCTAGATAGGACGATACGCGGCTTCTTCCGATGGTTATCTAGTTTTGAAGGAATGAATTTCTCTCATGATGCGGAAGTAGTTCAGTGGTAGAACACCACCTTGCCAAGGTGGGGGTCGCGGGTTCGAGTCCCGTCTTCCGCTCTCTGCTGTGCGCTCGTAGCTCAATTGGATAGAGCATCTGACTACGGATCAGAAGGTTAGGGGTTCGAATCCTCTCGAGCGCGTCCAATCAATTTTGTAAAAAGGTATTGACAAAATAACTGTTAATGATTATATTTTTATTGCAACCCTCGCTCTTGGTTGTGAGGACAAATTAATGAAATTATGCGGGTGTAGTTTAATGGTAAAACCTCAGCTTCCCAAGCTGAAGTCGTGGGTTCGATTCCCATCACCCGCTTTTCTTTATTTAAAGAAACGGTGAAGGATGTCAGGCCATCACTTGCATTGCATCCGAGCAGCTCAGCAGGATAGAGCAACGAGCGAGACATCCTCGAATGAGCTGCGAGTTGCCCCGACGCATCAAGCTTCTTTGCGTGAGCTGGTAGAGGAAGGGGCAGCGATGAAAATTAGAGTGTCATCTTGGTTATGTCCCAGTAGCTCAGTAGGATAGAGCAGCGGCCTTCTAAGCCGTCGGTCGGGAGTTCGAGTCTCTCCTGGGACGCCACTTACATACGATCGGTTCGGGTTAACAGTGCTGAAACCCTTGCTATGACCGCATTTGCGGTCGTTTTTCATTTTTTAGGAATTCCAAAAAAACGATAGAATCGGAAAAAATTTTGCACGGCTATTTGGCATGATACAGCTCCTCCATCGCGAGATCAACTTGCCGAGACTCTTTTTGCTCCATCTCATCTAAAATATGCGAGTACGTTTGCAGCGTGGTTACATTATCTTTATGTCTAAGACGCCGAGAAACGTATTTGATATTTACTCCGTTATATAAGAGCATGGATGCGTGAGTATGACGGAGCCCGTGGCAAGTGATCGTTTTAATCCCGATTTTTTTGCATAATGGTCGCAACGTTTTATTGACTGCGTTATATTGGTTAAAATGGTAACGACATAATAAGGCCAAGGGGGAGGGTTCGAGTTGGGGAAATGGATTTTGGGCTTGTTAGCTGCCATTGTTTTAGGGATCGGGTTTTTTGCAATGAGCGATAAGGATGCCCAAAGTACCAAACCTGCCTCAAATACACAGCAGTGGAAATTGGAACAAAAAGAACAACTGACTTTCGGCGTCGATCCACATAATCACCCTGAATACAAATCGAATTTTGAGCTCTACTTTGCTCATCTGAATTCTGCTGTTCTCGTGGACAAAGCAAATGTTGATAATGGCGGAAAGACTTTAAGTAACGAAGATTATAAGAGAATTTTAAACGATATCAGAAAGAACTTGGGCAATATCAAATATGACGGCGAAAAGAGAGATGAGCTAAACAGAGTGAAAAAGCTGGTGAATCAAGCGATTCAAAACAACGCAATCAAAGGCGATGAGATTTTTTACGAGATTCACCAAACCATTCATGAGTTAGATAAGCACTTTAACACAACTTATTTTGTGGATGAAGTTCCAAACAAACAATCTGAAGCGTCGTTTTTCATTGAGAAAAGTGAATATAGCGACGTATATTATTGGCTGAAAGGCATGAGCGAATCGCTTCACTCAGGCGAATACGCACCATATTCCAGCAGAGAAGACTTCTTGTCTCACATGGCTCATGTTGGCTATGTTTATGCAAGGCATTTTTATAATCTTGAAGATCAACTTTCGATGAAAACAAAATTAAGTGAGCTGATTCAACTGTTTGGAGAAATGAGAAATGAAAATGATTATAACAAATATGGGGAGTATATCGAACAATTTGATGCCATTTATGATGAAATCCAAAAAGAACGACGCCTGTAAAGGGCGTTTTTTGTTTGCCTTTTATTCCAAACTATCGAAGGAGGAATGAATATGGCTGACTTCATTCAAGTCATCGACCCCGGCCACGGCGGCCACGATCCGGGTGCGGTGGCGAATGGGCTTCGTGAGAAAGATTTGACGCTGAAAATCGCGCTCTATACGAGAGACTACATTCATGAGCTATACGAAGGTGTCAAGGTCTATCTCACTCGCGACAAAGATGTGTTTGTCAGCTTGAGCGACCGCGCTGATTTTGCCAATCGCTTAGGAGCAGACCATTTTTGTAGTATTCACATCAACGCAGGGGGCGGAGAGGGATTCGAGTCGTACATTTATAACGGCTCGTATTCTAGCAAACCGAAAACGCAGGCATTGAGAAACGTTTTGCACGATGCCATTGTTGCCGAAACGAAATTTGCCAATCGCGGGAAGAAAGAGGCGAACCTTGCCATTCTCCGCGAGACGAAGATGCCTGCCGTTCTGACGGAGAATGGGTTTATTGACAATAAAAATGATGCTGATTTTTTGAAGTCGGATGACAATCTACGGAAGTTCGCACTGGCGCATGCACACGGGCTGGCCAAAGCGCATGGATGGAAACCGAAAGCGAAACCTGTGACGAAATCGCCTACCAGTCGGAAAGTCTTCTATCGAGTGGTGGCAGGCAGTTTCGCGGATCGGGAAAATGCTGAAAAACGAGTAAGGGAGTTGAAAGAAAAAGGGCTTGATTCCTTTATTGATGTATACAGAGCCTAACTACTTTCAAACGGAAAGGAGGTGATTTATGATAAAGGTAAATACCAAATCTAGGAGGTTTTACAAATGAAACTGTACAAACCAATGATTGGTATGTTGGTCGCTGTCTTGTTGTCGGGGTGCTCTGATTCTCCGGAAAAAGAGTCGAAAGAACCAGACAAGCCTAAGGCAGAACAGACAGAACAAGAGCGAAACACGAAGCAGGATAGCCAAAGAGAAGAACAGAGCAAGAAGAAGGGGACTCGAAACGAAGAACAAAGCTCCAAACAGGAAGATAGGTCAGAGAACCAACAATCAAAAATTGCTGAGTACGAAGCTATTCGGTCATACGTTGGGCAAAAAGTAAACTGGAAGCCGGGTGTGAAAGAGAGCATTCAAAAGTTTGTCCGGGACCACCATCAATTTTATGAGGACACGCTAACCTACGGGAGAATCAAGAATGTCAATTGGGAGCAACAAAAGAAGCACGCTGATGCCTTGATTAAGGAAGCAAAAGCAATCATCCCTGAAATCACGGAACAGATCAAAACCATGGAACAGAACAACTTGCTGGATATAGTATCTATTGATGACGATCCGAGAGATTTGAAATTGGATTTTGAAGTTCTCGAGGTTGTTCTCGAAATTGCAACAAGCCAAAAAGATACAACCGGCTTGGTGTATGCACATCGGATTTTGCACGACTTGGATGTTGAATTGAACGGGACGAAGACGCACAAATTCGGGATGAGTTCATACTATCATGGTGGTGAGAATCGTCCAGAACTATGGAAATATATCGAAAAAAACGGAAGAGAGCGCCCACTTTCTTGGAATGAACAAAAAAGCAAGAGGTGATACGGAATGGATATCATTGCAATCAGAATATTTTTACGCTTGCGGCTCTCGCAACGTTGATTAAAACCATCCTCGAAATCAACGAAAAAATCGATGCGAAGCGCAAGCATAAGAAACAAAAAAACGATAAGCTAACGAGGGGATGGGGTTACCGCCAACCTCACCCTCTCAAGAATATTATATCCGTTCTTCCACACAAATTCCAATGAAGAAATGGTTCAAAAAAATCGAAGCGACAGATTGCTTTTTCGCAATGTTGTTCCTGTCTTGGTTGAACGAAATTGATTTCCACAACATGACGATTTTAAGATGGATCACGTTGGTGCTTGTTGCAGCTTGGGTGATCATGATCGTGATCAAATACAAATTGAAATTCGAGGGTGATGAATGATGGAATACCACTTGAAGAACCGGGAAGAAGTGGAGTGCTTCATTAAAAATGAAGTCCTCACCACTTCCGAAGTGGTTGAAATTCTTGGAGTTACTCGTCAACGGATTAGTCAAATGATTTCCGCTGGCAAGTTGAATCCGATAAAAAAATTACGTGGTGATAGCTTGTTTTTACGGCGGGATATTGAAGAAAGAAAAAAAGAACTTGAGGCATTGCGTAAGAAATATCGCCCGTATGATGATAAATAATGGGTCCCCTGCTGTTTAGCGGGGGGATTATTTTATTTCCAATTACATATTTCGACAATATTCGCGTTGTAAATATGGTACTTTTGGAATCGTGAAAATATATAAAGGAGGACAAAGTATGAGCGAAAAGAAAAAGAAACCAATCTACAAACGCTGGTGGGTGTGGGTGCTTGCTCTAATCATCATTGGAGCAATCGCATCTGGCGGTGAAGATAGCGAAACAACAAGCACAGAACCGAAAAAAGGGGCCAAGAGTGAAGAAGTCAAGAGCGAGCCAAAGAAAGAGGAGAAACAAGAAACTGAAGCTAAAGAAGAAAACACTCCAAAAGATGATGTTCCGCGGGAATACAAAGCAGCTTTAGAAAAGGCGAGACAATATGCCGAAACCATGTATATGTCAAAGGCTGCGATATATGAACAGTTAATCTCTGAATACGGTGAAGCATTTCCAGAGGATGCAGCAAAATACGCCATTGACAACCTTAAATGGGATTGGAAGGCGAATGCATTAGAGAAGGCTAAACAATACGCGGAACAAATGAAAATGTCCAACCAAGCAATTTATGAGCAATTAACTTCCGAATATGGCGAAAAATTCACTCCAGAGGAGGCGCAATACGCTATTGACCATTTGAGATAATGAGTAGAAGGGGCTGACCCAAAACGGGAATAATTGAGAAATGACATGATAAACACGTATCGCGATTAAGTCACCAGCCTCTTAGAGGGCTGGTGAAAAACGGTTGTTTCTCTTGAGCGATGAGGATCGTTTGAAAGGCGATCCGGATACGAACATGGCTTTTCTATATTGAAAAAACGAGATTGATAAGCGTCTTGTTTCCTTAAAATCATCAGCTTTTTTCAGTGTTCGCTATTTTAACGCTTATACATGAAGATCGAAACTGCGTTCTAATTATAGCTGATCGAAAAGGGGTGGGGCGATGAGATGGGTGTCGCCGCTAGAAAAGCGCCGTTTTTTGACGTCGTTCTTGCAAACGCATCGGTTAAAGCATCCTGACGCCCGCTTTGTGCTTCGTTATTTGCTTCAGCACCCCCATCTGCTGGAGAATGTGCATTTTACGGAAACCGAGCAAAAGCAGGCGCGGTGGCTGATCATTTCAACTGCGATGGCGGAAGAAGAGGGGCTTGTGTTTTATCGGCGCGGCCAAAAAAGCACGAGCCTGGCCACGATTATGGGCGATTTGGCGCTGCATCCAAATGAACCGCTCTATGTAACGCTTCACTTTCCAGGGAAACTGCGAAACGTTTCTTATCTCCGATTGATTGACCATCAAGCGTTTGAAAATGTGAGGCGGCATGAACGCGATGAGAAAATGGCGAAAGCGGTAGGACAGGTGCTCGATGAGGCGTTGAAGCGCCATGAAGTCGCGCGTTTGAAGCTGCAAATCGATCAAGCGTTGGATCGCAAGGACATGGAGCTGTTTTACAAGCTGACGGAACAGCTGAAACAATACGAAGGGCAAAGCTGAATTTCGTCACTTCGCTTTGCCCTGCGGCTTGTCGGCCGAAACGGTTGGCCGCGCTTCGGGCCGTGCGAGCACGAGCACATCGAGCGCCGGCAGATCGGCATGTTCCTGATCAAACCGGTCAGGGACGGCTCGGCCCGATGGCGGTCGACACTTCGTAGTCGTTCGGGTCGAGTTCGGTCGGCAGGCCGAGAACAAGGTTGGCCAGTTCCTTGCCGACATAAGGGCCGACGGTGAGGCCTGACGAGCCTAGTCCATTGCCGATGTACAGTCCAGATAGCCCCGGAAGCGCCCCAAAGACGGGGAGAAAGCCCGGTGTGCGCGGTCGGAATCCGACTCGTGTCTCGACATAAGTAAACGTGCAGAGGCCTGGTGCAAGCGCAAGCGCTTGGTTCAACAATTCGTGCATTCCTCCGGCCGTAGGGCGGGCGTCCCATCCTGCCTCGTCTTCGTGCGTCGTTCCGATCACCATTCGCCCTTTTGGGAAAGCGAGCATATAGTGATGGTTCGGCGGCATGACCACCGGCCACTCGGAAGTGTCCTGATTCGGATGTTCCAAATGGATCAGCTGCCCTTTTTGCGGGGTGACGAGCAGCTCGATGCCGAGAGGGCGAAGCAGCTCGCAGGCCCACACGCCGGCTGTGACGATGACGGCTTCAGCCGCATAGGTCGTACCGTCAGCGTCGACGCCAATGACGCGTGCCCCTTGATGGAGCAGGCGAGCGTTGGCGCGGACATAGGCGGCGCCGAGCTTGCGGGCCGCGTTGATGAGCGCGTCGCGCAATGCCCGGCCGTTGACGCGGGCAGCTCCGCTGACATAAATCGCATCGTATGTTTCGGCTAACGGTGGAAACAGCCTTTTCGCCTCTTTCGGTCCAAGTCGCACGATGTCCCCGATTTCTGGTGCCTCTTCGCGCCGTTTGCGCGCGCGCTCCGCCATTTGTTCCAGCTTTTGTTCATCGGTATGCAAGCAGAGGGCACCGACACGAGCATAACCGGTTTCTGTTTCCCCGTAAGATTGCAGCTCTTCGATAAGGGAAGGGTAAAACGCCGCTCCATTTTTCGCTAGCCGATACCATTTTTGGTTGCGGCGCTGCGACAGCCAAGGGCAGACGATCCCGGCCGCCGCATCGGTCGCTTGTCCTTTGTCATGGCGGTCGATGATCGTGACCGCCGCCCCTTCTTTGGCTAAGTGGTAAGCCGTCGCCGCCCCTAAAATACCAGCTCCGACAACAACGTACGATCCCATATTCACACCTTTTCTTTTTTTGGCTCATCACCCCAACAAGGACTTGCCAGACGGTACCTTTCTTTGAACAAATGTATGCAAAAAATCGTTTCTTTCTTGGCTGCATAAGTAAGGTACGTGATGAAAAATCAAGTCCAGCTTTTGGTGAAGAGCCTCTTTTTTCTACTAGCATATCATACGCCGGACGAACGGAGAAGCCAGAGGCGCAGCTCTGGTTTGCGACCGTGGGCATAGGAGACAGCGGTCATATCGGTGCGAGCGGGTCGGTCTGTTTTCTAAAAAAAGGAAAAAGGGCAGCGGGGGAGCTGCCCTAAAAAGTTGGTGAAAAACCGCTGTTTGCCTTGATGTTGTTTTTCGCCAGCCTTCTCAGCGTTTGACGGCGGCAAGCAAGGAGCGGCTTCAGCTGGCCTGCTGCTTCGCTTGGTAGTGCCGAATGACGGAACGGATGATATGGAGCGAGTCCCACTCTCCGCGGGAAAAAAAGACGATCGGATATTTTTTCGGAAACAGGAGCGCTTGAATTTGTTTGGGCGGCATTCCGTTTTTGTACAGGTCGATGATCGTATCCTGTAGTTCAAGCAAGTAGTCGAGCTTCCGCTGCAGCGCCTCACGCCCGTTCGGAAGGTAGCCGGCGTGGGCGCAGAAGACATCGCCGAAGTCGTGCGCCAACACGCGTTGCAACGAGGCGATGATCGTCGGGATGTCTTCTTCGCGCAGGATGACTTTCGTTTTCTCTTGGCAGTATAAGTCGCCGCTAAACAGCTGGCCCGTTTCGCGATTCAAAAAGACGACATGGTCCACAGCATGGCCCGGTGTCGGAATCACCTCCCATGTGGCGTTTCGCGAGGAAAACGCAGCGCCGATGGGCTCGGCGGCAAACGGGTCGCGCTTTCCCCAAAAGATTTTCCGATACAGCGGATAATCCGCCTTTTGTCGGCAATACTCGATCATTGGTTCATTCATATAGATGGGCAATCCCATCGTTTGTTGCAAAAACGCCGCACAACCGGTATGGTCTTCATGGTAATGGGTGATGACGACTTGATCGATGTCGTGCTGCTGAAAAAACGAGGCGAACTCGCTTTCCATCGATTTGGCTCCGGTATCAATGAGAACGCCGTCTGCGATGAAGCAGCGGACCGTAAGCCGAACGCCTTGAAACGAAGCGGTCGCTTTGGCGATGTGCACGTTGTTGACCGTTTCGGCTTCAAATCGTTTTTTGATGATTTTATGGATCCACATGGCGAGCGTTCCTCCCTTTGTGTGCAAATACTGCCACCATTATACCACAAAGAATGAATGTTCATTCATTTTTTTGTTGTTGAATGCGCCGATGCTTGAGGAGAGCGGTGGGTAAGAAAAAGTCGGCGGCTCCGGATTCGATCAGATCCGTTTTCCGTTCCTGTCGGGCGCCCCGGGCAGAGCGAAAAGGCGTTTTTCCCTTGCCTTTTAGGATGGGACGCAATGTCAAAAGAAAGCCTGCTATTGTTAAGCTTACTCCAATGGCGACTTGGTGAGTATCCCTTCTTTTTTGGGGATTGTGCATCTGTTCGAGAGAAACCAACCGGAAAAAGGAAGGGGCACGGTTTTTCAAATCATTTACTCGCCCGCTGCCGCGCGATGGCGGAAAAGTATCTAGGAGGCTGGTGATTGACTCGTGGATACGGCTTTGCCATCCCTTTTCTCAATTAGAAAAACCTTGTTGTATCGGGCCTGCTTTTCAATCATTCTTCCGTTGATGAAGGGAATCAGCGATTTTTCACCGGCCTTCTAGAAGGTTGGTGATTTAGGGCAAAATACTGCTGATTCCATTCTTTTTTCAATTAGAGAAACCTTGTAGAATCAGCTTTCGTTTCTGAATGAAAATGCCGCCGATTCGAGTGTGACAGCGGTTTTTCACCGGGCTTCTAGAGCTGTCGCTTCTATGAATGGACTAAACCGCTGGCGGTTGGCTCGTCAATATGGTAAAATGATGTAAACGGCCGTTAGTTGGGCTGTTGTCTCTCAACAAATGGATGGTTGGTGTTTGTTTGCGGGAGGTGAGGACCGATGAAAACGATGTGGCAAGCGTTTATGTTTTCAGCCGTCGCTCATATGATGTATTTTGCCGCAACGATTGGTTGGGGGTACTGGAAAACAACGATGTATCAACCTGACATCGTTAACGCTTGGGAGAGCGTCGGCCAGCTGCAAAACGAAGTGGTGTTCAGTCAAACAAGTTCACCGATTGTGTATGTATGGTCATTGATCGGTGTGACGGTGATTAGTGCGATCGTGCTCCATATGTATAAAGCGGCTCGGCAATAAAGGAACAGCAACGAATCAAACGTTTATGAGCGAGCGGGAGGGGATTGCTTATGATTGTGACCACGACCAGTACCATTCAAGGAAAAGAAATCGAGGAATACTTAGGCATTGTCGCGGGAGAGGTCATTTTGGGCGCCAATATCATCCGCGATTTCCTCGCCAGCATTACCGATATTATCGGCGGGCGAAGCGGAACGTATGAAAGCAAGCTGGCCGAAGGGCGGGAGACGGCGATCAAGGAGATGGTCGATCAGGCGAGAAGCCTTGGCGCCAATGCCGTGATCGGGGTGGATCTTGACTTTGAAACGCTGGGCGATGGCATGATGATGTGCATTGCCACGGGGACGGCGGTGCGGCTGAAACCGTAATGGGCGAGAGAGCATCGCAAAAGGGGAGACCGCTTTTTCTATACATCGGTTTCTGGTTCGTTCTATATGTTGTGTCTAGTCTATGTGGAAGGCAGGCCGACTTTTTGGGTCAGGCCTCTTTTTGTTTGGCTGCTATGGTGGAAATGTCAGTCAGCGGCAGTTTGTAGCGAGGCAAATGAGTTGACAATGAAAAAAAGGTCGGTTATGATTCATATATATGAACAAATGCTCATATATTAAAATGTGGGGGAACAGCCATGAACGCAGAGGATCATTCGTTTTTAGATCCACGTGTAATTGAGGAAGTGGCACAGATTTTTAAAGCGTTAGCCGATCCGACACGGATCAAAATTTTGTATTTGCTTTCCCAAGAAGAATGCCATGTTGGCCATATGGCGGAAGTGCTCGGCATGTCGCAATCGGCGGTTTCCCATCAGTTGGCGCTGCTGCGGACGTTGCGGCTTGTCAAATATCGCCGTGAGGGGAAAATGTTGGTGTACTCGTGCGATGACGAACATGTCATTTCGTTGCTCAAGCAGGCGGTTGATCACGCTCAACATTCATGAGGGGGAGAGAATGGATGCATCATCATGCGCATGGCCATTGCGATCACCATCACGGGCATCATCAAAGCAGAGAGGGCAATCAAAAAGGGTTGGCGATCGCCTTTAGCGTAACGGTCGGGATTATGGTGCTCGAGTTTGTCGGTGGGCTTGTGACGAACAGCTTGGCTCTTCTTTCCGATTCGGGGCATATGCTGAGTGATGCGGCTTCGCTTCTGTTAAGCTTGGTGGCGGTGTGGCTGGCATCGAGGCCCGTGTCGCCGAAGAGAACGTATGGATTTTACCGGTTTGAGATTTTAGCGGCGCTCGTAAACGGGGTCACGTTAGTGATCATTGCGATTTGGATTATTTGGGAAGCAATAGAACGATTAGTACACCCACCTGAAGTCGAGAGTGGAACAATGATGATCGTAGCCGCTGTCGGGTTGATAGCGAATCTCGTCAGCGCGTGGGTGTTGTTGCGCCAAGGAGACGTTAAAGAAAACGTCAATGTCCGCAGCGCATATCTTCATGTCCTCGGCGATGCGCTAGGTTCGGTCGGCGCGATCGCGGCGGGGCTTGTCATGTGGCTGTTTGGCTGGTATGCGGCCGATCCGCTTATCTCCATCTTGGTCGCCGTTTTGATTTTGCGAGGGGCCTTCGCCGTCGTTCGGCAGACGGTGCACATTTTAATGGAAGGAACGCCTGTGGCTATTGATCAAGCAGAAGTCAAAGCGGCGCTTTCCGGCATTGACGGGGTGGCCGATGTCCATGATTTGCATATTTGGACGATCACTTCCGGACTCGATTCGTTAAGCTGCCACTTGCTTATTGAAGATGGCCGCGATGCGCAGGCGATTTTGCAGCAGGCGATTGATTTAGTGGAAACCCGTTTTCACATTCGCCATGCGACCATTCAAATCGAAATGCCTCACATCCGCCATAGCGAAATGGAAGTGTAAAGGGCGGGCCGTTTGTGGCTCCGCCCTCTCTTGGTTGCCCGGCATATGTCTGCTGCCTTAGGCGGCCGTGAACCGTTGATCCGATGGAGGCGATGGGGGTGTGCCGGAGACAAAGACCGTGCGGAAAACGCCTTCGTCGTTTAACGGTTTTGCAATCTGTCAAGAAAAATGAGCACGGTTTGTTTGTTTTCCATCACCGGAGAATAGATGTAGGAAAACATTCGGTAAAACGGTGGGTGCTTCAAGCGGATGACTGACAGATGGCCGTGCTCGATGTCGCGGGCGACGACGCTGCGCGACAGCAAGGACAGGGCGTTGCCGTTGATTAACATTTCTTTGATGCCTTGGTTGCTGCTGATGATCATGAGTGATTTCACCTTTAATCCGTTGGAACGGATGAAGTGGTTGAAATATTCCCTTGTCCCTGATCCGACTTCGCGCGCCACCCATGCTTCATTTTGCAAATCGGTGATCGCCACTTCCTCTTTTTGTGCCAATTCGTGGCGGTTGGAAGCGACGATGACAAGTTCGTCCTGCATGAACGGGTGAACGGACAGCTCTTTTTCGTTCGTTTGCCCTTCGATCAAGCCGATATCCACTTGGTACGAGCGGACGAGTTCGACGATTTCTTTTGTGTTGCCGATTATTACCTCAAGTTCGAGTTCCGGGTAGCGCTGTTGGAAGTCGAGCAAAAACGGCGGCAAAATATACTCCCCGATCGTAAAGCTGGCGCCGATTTTTAATCCGCCTTTCACCGAGTGGTGATGCTCTAAAATGTCTTGTTTCGTCTGTTCATAAAGCGCCATCATTTGTTTGGCGCGGTCATACAGGAGTTCACCGGTCGGCGTCATTCGCAGCTGCTTCGGGGAACGGATAAACAGTTTCGTTTGAAACTCTTTTTCCAAGTTTTTAATATGCAAGCTGACACTCGGCTGGGAGAGGTGGAGAATCTCGGCTGTTTTTGTGAAATTTTTCACTTCTGCCAGCGTAATGAACGTTTTTAGTTCATCGTAGTACATCAGTGATTCCTCCATCTGCGGTTGAATCGGGCTGTCGGCTTCCTGCCGTATTTTGGTGGAACGGGTTTTGTGCCGACGGTCGCTGGCTACCACCGGCCATGACGATCGAGGTAGCCCCATTTTCGCAATTAGAGAAACTTAGCGGTACCGGTGCGGCGTATTGATTGACGGAAACCGCTGTTTTTCACTCGCCTGCTAGGCGAGTTTGGATGTTCATGGCTGGGAGGCGAACACCGTTCAATCATGGGTTGTTCACGGCTGGGAAGCAAGCGTCGTGCTTGATCATCATGACCGGGAGCGAGCGTTGTGTAATTATGGATGTGTTAGTTGTGGAAAAATTTTCCTTTTCAAACGGCAGGCTGGCGCTTTTTTGGTTGGATCCATTAGAAATATTAATCATGTTAATAATTTATATTTATTTTACTAATGTTCTGTTTTAGGGTAAAGTGTAAATATGATCTATATTTAAAGTCTACTTATTTTATAGGAATAATGGATATTTGGCGCTGGTGCTTGAATAGGAAGCGACCATGGCGCCATCGTTCCATGCGACTTTTCGATTGAGGGGTGGACACCGTTGCAGCTGCAAGTAACCAACAGTCCGTTTACTCAGGAGCAGATTGAGCTCCTGAACCGTTTGTTGCCGACGCTGACGCCGTTGCAAAAGCTTTGGCTGAGCGGGTATTTGGCTGCGGCCGAGGCGGCGGTCACCGTGTTGGACGCCAATGCGCCGGCGCTGTTTGCCGGAGGCGGCAAGCCGGTTTCGAAAGAAGTGACCGTTCTTTACGGTTCGCAAACCGGCAATGCGCAAAAGTTGGCGGAAAAAGCCGGCAAGGCGCTCAAGGAGCGCGGCTTTGAGGCGAAAGTGTTGTCGATGCTTGAGTTTAAGCCGAATGAATTAAAGAAAGTGGAGACGCTGCTCATTGTCGTGAGCACGCACGGGGAAGGCGATCCGCCGGACAATGCGGTGTCGTTTTACGAATTCCTCCACAGCAAGCGGGCGCCAAAACTGGATCATCTCCGTTTCTCCGTCCTCGCGCTCGGCGATACGTCGTACGAGCAGTTTTGCCAGACGGGGAAAGATTTCGACAAGCGGCTCGAGGAGCTGGGTGGAACGCGGTTTTATCCGCGCGTCGATTGCGATGTCGATTACGAGGAAGCGGCGGCGAAATGGCTTGACGGCGTGCTTGGCGAGTTGAGCAAAGAGGCAAACGCCAGCGGTGGGGCAACTCCTCTCTTGTCGGCAGTGGCTGCGGCGCCGAAAGCGGAGCCGGCCGTCGTCTATTCGCGGAAAAATCCGTTCCCGGCCGAGGTGTTGGAAAACATCAACTTAAACGGCCGCGGGTCGAACAAGGAAACGCGCCATTTAGAATTGTCGCTTGAAGGATCGGGCTTGAAATATGAGCCGGGCGATGCGCTTGGCATTTTCCCGAAAAACGATCCGGAGCTTGTCGACCTCATCATCCAAGAAATGAAATGGAATCCGGAAGAAACGGTGACGATCGATAAAGATGGGGAAGTGCGGTCGCTGAAAGAAGCGCTCACGTCCCATTTTGAAATCACCGTTTTGACGAAAGCGCTGCTGCAAAAACTGGCGCCGCTGTCGAAAAACAGCGCCATTCAAGAGCTTGTGTCGCCAGGCAATGAGGCGAAGCTGAAAGAGTACGCCAAAGGCCGCGACTTGCTCGATGCCTTGCGCGATTTCGGCCCGTGGGACGCCGCGCCGCAACAACTCATTTCCATCCTGCGGAAAATGCCGCCGCGCCTGTATTCGATCGCGAGCAGCTTAGCCGCGTATCCGGACGAGGTGCATTTGACGATCGGGGCGGTTCGCTATCAGTCTTACGGCCGCCTGCGCAAAGGGGTATGCTCAACCTTTTGCGCCGAGCGCGTCCCAATCGGCGACACCTTGCCGGTCTTTGTGCAGCCGAACCCGAATTTTAAGCTGCCGAAGGATCCGGACACGCCGATCATCATGATTGGTCCAGGAACCGGGGTGGCGCCGTTTCGCGCCTTTATGCAAGAGCGCGAGGCGACAGGCGCGAGCGGAAAATCATGGTTGTTCTTTGGCGACCAACATTTTATGACCGATTTCTTGTACCAGACGGAATGGCTCGCGTGGCTGAAAAGCGGCGTACTGACCAAAATGGATGTCGCCTTCTCGCGCGATACGGAGCAAAAAGTGTACGTTCAGCACCGGATGCTCGAACGAAGCAAGGAGCTGTTCGGCTGGCTTGAGGAAGGCGCCGTCGTCTACGTATGCGGCGACAAGCAGCACATGGCGCGCGACGTCCATCAGACGCTCATCGATATTATCGAAAAAGAAGGCGGTATGAGCCGCGAACAAGCAGAAGCGTATGTCACTGAGATGCAAAAGCAAAAACGGTACCAACGCGATGTCTATTAATCGAAAAAAGGAGTGGGAAGGAAAATGGCGAAAGTCATCTTAACGGCGCCGGACGGACCGCCAAGCGATGTCGAGCGCATCAAGCAGGAAAGCCGTTACTTGCGCGGCACGCTCGCTGAAACGATGGAAGACCCGCTCAGCGCGGGCATTCCCGATGATGACAACCGGCTGATGAAGTTCCACGGCAGCTACTTACAAGACGACCGGGATGTCCGCACCGAGCGGCAAAAACAAAAGCTTGAGCCGGCGTATCAGTTTATGATCCGCGTCCGCACGCCGGGTGGGGTGGCGACGCCGGAGCAGTGGCTGGTCATGGATGAAATCGCCCGCAAATACGCCAACGGCACGTTGAAACTGACGACGCGTCAAGCGTTTCAATTGCATGGCGTCTTGAAATGGAACGTGAAAAAGACGATGCAAGCCATCAACAGCGCTTTGATGACGACGCTTGCCGCTTGCGGCGATGTCAATCGGAACGTGATGTGCAACCCGAATCCGTACCAGTCGGAAGTGCACGCGGAAGTGTACGAATGGGCGAAGCTGATCAGCGACCATTTGTTGCCGCGGACACGGGCGTATTATGAAATTTGGCTGGATGATGAAAAAGTGGCGGGGACGCCTTCAGTCGACGGGGAGGAAGAACCGATTTACGGCCCGACCTATTTGCCGCGGAAATTTAAAATCGGCATCGCCGTTCCGCCTTCGAACGATGTCGATGTGTTCTCGCAAGACATTGGGTTCATCGCGATTGTCGAGGACGGCAAGCTTGCCGGGTTTAACGTCGCCATCGGCGGCGGCATGGGGATGACCCACGGCGACAAAACAACCTATCCGCAGCTCGCCAAAGTGATCGGCTTCTGCCGTCCGGATCAAGTCGTGGACGTGGCGGAGAAAATTATGACCGTGCAGCGCGACTACGGCAACCGCTCGTCACGCAAACACGCCCGCTTCAAATACACGATCGACCGGCTTGGCTTGGAAGCGGTCAAAGAGGAAATTGAGCGCCGGTTGGGTTGGAAGTTTGAGGAAGCGCGTCCATACCATTTTGAACATAGCGGCGACCGCTACGGCTGGGTTGAGGGCGTCAATGGAACGTGGCATTTCACCCTCTTTGTCGAAGGCGGCCGCGTCAAAGATTACGATGATTACAAGCTGATGACCGGCTTGCGCGAAATCGCCACCGTTCATACCGGCGATTTTCGGCTGACGCCGAACCAAAATTTAGTCATCGCCAATGTGACGAGCGAGAAAAAACCGGAAATCGAGGCGCTGATCGCCAAGTACGGCCTGACCGACGGACGCCGGTACACCGCCTTGCGCCGCAACGCGCTCGCCTGTGTGGCGCTGCCGACATGCGGCCTCGCGATGGCCGAAGCGGAGCGGTACTTGCCGAAACTGCTCGATAAAATTGAGGAAATCATCGATGAAAACGGCTTGCGCGACGAAGAAATCACGATCCGCATGACGGGCTGTCCGAACGGCTGCGCCCGCCACGTGCTCGCTGAAATCGCCTTCGTCGGCAAAGCGGTCGGCAAATACAATATGTACCTCGGCGCCGCCTTCAACGGCACGCGCCTTGGCAAACTGTATCGCGAAAACATCGGCGAAGAAGACATTTTGCGCGAACTGCGCGTCCTTTTGTCCCGCTACGCGAAAGAGCGGCTTGACGGCGAACGTTTTGGCGACTTCGTCATCCGCGCCGGCATCGTCAAAGAAGTCACAGACGGAACGAATTTCCATGATTAAGATGATGCGGATTCATTTTGGCTGGAGCTGACCTAAAAAGTCGTCTGTCTTCAAGATCAGCATCCAGTGCACATATAGCGATGGAAGAAGGTGTCCCGAGCTTTTTGGGGCACCTTCTGTTTTTCTGTAAACATCACCCGTCGGTGAGCCGTGATGTTCATGCTGGGGCGAGGAGCAACATTTCCTCATGGATGTTTTTGTCGCCAACGCGCGATGATTGGCCGTCTTGCTGCTATGTTGTCTGATGAATCGGAATTTACGAAACATTGAAACTGTAGTAGTATGGTAGTAAAGCGATAAGTTGTTTGCGACGGCGCAGTCAAACATTGTTTCAAAGAAGGCTGGCCGTTGTGATGATGTTCACAGAAAAGTTCCATGGGCAGCGCGATTTGCCCTCCACCCGGGGATGAAAATCCCGCGTCAGTTCGGCATTTTCACGGA
>NZ_LQYX01000006.1:0-15484 GCF_001587475.1 Geobacillus sp. B4113_201601 | reverse complement strand
AACCGGATTCTCTATCCGAAAGGTATCGCCATCCAAGCGAAGAAGTTCGCCCGCTATATCGAGCCCAACGACACCCACCTCGTCACGGTGGGGAAGGAGCGTTACCGCGTGTATCGCTACGAGGGAGCGATCCATGGCCTCGATGACGCGGTGGTGCTGCTGGCTTGGAAGGCGGATGAACCGATGACGCCAGATCATCTCCATGTCGTCTTGAGCACCGACCGGGAGCTAGGCGATGAAGAGATCTTGCGTTACTATGCCCAGCGCTGGACGATCGAATGCTTTTTCCGGCAGGCCAAAGACCAGCTGAAGCTCGATGGGTACCGTGTTCGTCACATTCGGGCGGTGAAACGGTATTGGGCCGTGGTGCTGTTCGCCTGCGTATACAGCATCGCCGAATCTCAGCAAGACCTCTCTTCCGGCCTGGAGCTTCTTCGGTCTCGGAAAGGGCACAGCGTCGTCGAGTTCATCTATGACGCCGCAAAGCAAGATATTCCCATTGATGTGATCAAAAAACAGCTCCATGTCGCCTAAGGGGTCCCCTGTTTGTCTCTTAGGGCATGGAAATTATTGTAATGAAAGATGCTCATCTACAGTCCTTTATGTATAAATTAATTATAGGATAATATCCAATAATAATTACTGGATACTATCCTATAAATCTACTAATTTTAATAAAAAATTACTAGCCATCTTCCTCCATTTACCACTGTAACTTTCCCAACTTTTATCGGAGGCCCACCGTTTTTATGCATCTTCACTAATGCATTATAAATAGCATCACTATCTCCATATCCCAATCTTTCCATAGCTAAAGCAGCTAATCTAAAATTCAAATCTCCACGTTCCATTCCCATAGTTCTATCAGTAGTTCTATACATATTCATTACAATCTCGCCGTTTGTAGCTCTTCCTCCAGCATTAAATCCATCATTACCCTGATTAACACGTAAACCATATTTTGCATAAATATCTCCAACTACCTTAACATAATCTACCGACTTCGTCTGCACTTGATTAGTCGACTTATTCACAGGTTTATTCGTACTCGTTGCCGGCTTCTGTAGTTGAACCACTGGTTTTTTCACAGGAATAGTCGGTTTCTTAACTGGCGCTGGTTTCTTCACTGACGTTGCCGGCTTCTTCACACTCGTTGTTGGTTTCTTTGCAGGCTGCGATGGCTTTTTCATAGACACAGAAGCTGTCTTCACCGTTAACGGTTTCTTCGGCGTTACCAACTTCGTCGAAGAAGTCTTACTTGTTACTACCTTCTTCGCCGTACTTGTTGCTTTCACTTGTGCCGATTCTACTTTTGGTTGTGTCACTGGCACTACATGTACTCCTTCCTTCTTCTCTACCACTTCTTTATTCACTTGTGCTTCCGCCAATTGAATTCCTTTATTTACATCCTCTACCTTTCCTTTTATTACACTACCTGCCAAATCTCTATTTCCTATGTTATACAAACGATGCAATACCACAATCGTTTGTGCCCTCGTTAAATGGTCTTTATGACCAAATTTCTCATAAATCGTCTTTCCAGTCTCCGATTTTCCTACTACAATCCCTTTATCTAATACATAATAAATCGCATGATCTAAATCCGACTTTTGTCCATTCGTATATGCTAACACTTGTGCCAATAATCCTTTTGTCAAAGGACTCTTCCGATAAAATGCATCCTTATATCCCATCAACGGTACTCGATATTTTGCCAATACCTTATATGTCGCATCTTGCCAACTTATTTTCTCCTTCGTCGCTACATCCGTAATCTCTTTCTCTAACGACTTATAAAAATGACCAATCATCTCCGCAAATTCTGCCTCTGTAATGACATCATTTGGTCTAAAAAATCCATTCACATCTCCTTTAATCACACCATACGAAATCGCCCATCTTATCGAATCTGCCGCCCAGAAGTCTGCTTGCACATCCTTAAACGGAGCATTGCTTAAAATCGTCTGATTAAAAATCTCCTCAATCTTTACATTATTATTCACTCCATTTGTATCCGCATATACGGTATCAAACGTATAAGCAGACCCAATCGACGCCATCAACGTACTAGCAGCCGCTACTTTTAAATACTTTACGGCTCCTTTCCATGTCCTCTCTTTTCTCTCTTCCACTATAATTACCTCCCTTTTTTACTAACCAACTTCTCTTTCTACTCTCCATTTATATTCCCCCAGTCGATTATGTGTTCCTCTTATACCCTTCTATTAGTAGTTGTATTTTTGAAAACTACTGTACTATGCTTGTACTAAATGCATGTTCAGATATAATACTGTAGTAACCCCAGAAACCTTCGAAATCGACACCATTCACAGGATTCTCATCCGTTTTTAGGGATACTTTAAACGCTTGCATCAATTTTCTTAAACTTGTAGGAACCTTTTGCTCAATATTCACTATAATATAACCTCCACTACCACCTACTGGAGATGGCGGCGCACCATCAAATCCATATATTTTCGCCCTCACGTAAATCGGTCCTAACCACATATAGTCGCCACTACTCCAGTTTCAATCCCTCATAGGTACGATAAAAACTGCCAATGCTCCAAAACCTTGCATGGCGGTTCCTAGTTTCAATCCCTCATAGGTACGATAAAAACGCGTTTCCCAGACCATGCGGAGCTATCATCTTGTCGGAGTTTCAATCCCTCATAGGTACGATAAAAACTCGGTGATGCGGGAGCGAAAATGGTCAATGCCTTTGTGTTTCAATCCCTCATAGGTACGATAAAAACGTATGTAGCACAACATAGTTATGACAATCCTCCGAAGTTTCAATCCCTCATAGGTACGATAAAAACGGCGTTGCAACACAGAAAAACCAGCCCAATGACAATAGTTTCAATCCCTCATAGGTACGATAAAAACCAGAAAAAGTTGACGGAACGACACTCCGCACAATCAAGTTTCAATCCCTCATAGGTACGATAAAAACAACGATTAGGAGTCAAAATCACGGATGCAAACGGGAGTTTCAATCCCTCATAGGTACGATAAAAACGCGTTGCCGGCGTGCGGGGCACACAGGCCGCACCCGTTTCAATCCCTCATAGGTACGATAAAAACCTTGTCGCCGACTTGCGGAAGCGAGGGACCGTGCAGTTTCAATCCCTCATAGGTACGATAAAAACCCACGCGACACCCACTGCAAACCCAATTCTAGCGCAGTTTCAATCCCTCATAGGTACGATAAAAACGTCTGACCTTGCGGGAAACCGCAAGAACCATAGGAGTTTCAATCCCTCATAGGTACGATAAAAACCCCAAAAAGTGTTGTCATATCAACCTTTTCCCTTCAATGTCATCATCAGAATAACACGTTTCGAAGATTCTGTCAATGAAATCTCTCCTTGATGGTTGTAGGGATCAAGCGATCAAAATCAATGTCGTCGACCCCCTGGGGTTTTTGCGCGATTGGAGGTCGACGACAAATGAAGACTGCTTCCTAGCGTTTGACTTGCCTTGTTTGCCGATTGCTATTTGCCTAAGCGAGGGTAAACGCTCGTCATGCGGTGAATAAGACCCGGGCGCCGCCTGCTCATCCATCGCGGGCAAGACGAATACAAACATTGGAATCCCAACACTTGCACGAACGGGGGCGAGTGCTAACTTTTTATGTCTCCAAGCAGTCGGCTGATGATCGCCTCTTGGTATCCCGCTTTTTCGGTTTTCGCTATCGCTTCTTTCACTGGCTGCAGCGGCGTTGACGCTACGGAGGCGAGTTTGGCGAGCCGCTCCGGAGGCAAGTGAACCGATGGGGTGGCGGCGAAGTAATCATCGACGCTGTAGCGCCATGGAACAGCCGCCGAGCCGTATCGCTCGAGAAAACGGTCGGCCATTTTCAAACCTTCCGGGTCAAAGTCGCCGGAGTAATGCAGCTTGGCGCCTGAAGCCGCGAGCAAATCAAGGAGCCGCATCGTCGCTAAATTCATTTGCCCGTTCGCGCAGACAAGCGGGGCGCGGGTGTCAAGCAAGGTCGAGAAAACGCCCGCGTTTTCGACGACGTATACGATGCCGCCGTTGGCTGGATAGGCGCGAATGAGCGACAACACGTCCCTTAGCGGTGCATTCAATGCGCTGTTGGCTTCGACGGCAGCGGTGAAGACCGGGTGAGGGCCTTTCTTCGTTTCGGCCAACAAGTTGGCGCAGGTGGCAAAGTTCAAAATATCCTCGCGGAGCAGGCCGACGGACTGCAGCAATTCATTGACGCTCTCTACAGAGGTCACATCCCACTCGCCTAGCACGGTTGCTTGCAAGGCCGACAGCAACACCTTGCCGGGGAGCGTTGACAGGTCAAAAGCGTGTGGATCACCGGCGATACGCTGGGCAAACAATGGGAGCCGTTCATACGAGCCGAGCGGCAAGCGGCGAAGGGCGGCGCCGACAAGACGGATCGCCGCCGCCAACTCTTCGCGGTTTGCCTCATACGCTGCTTGGATGAACCGTTGGCCACAAATGTCTTCAAGCCAAGGGTGCTCGTGGGCGAGATGCCCGAAAAACCGCTCCCGCTCCTTTTCGGCCGCCTGACGCTGTTCTTTTTTCGGCACGAGCGGCTCACCGAAATAGTGCTCGAGCAGCTCGATGAGGCCAACGCCGGCAAACCGTGTTCGTTCGAGCTGCCGTTCAAAGGCGGGCAGGGAAACGCGGGAAACGTCTCGGCCGAAAAAGGCAGCGATGGCTTCGCGCTCGTTCTCGCTGAACGATGCCAAGGAGACGACGCCACCAACACGACCGAGCGACTCGTATTTCCTCTTCATCTCGACAAACAAACGGTGAAAGCCCAGTTCGGAACGGAAAAAGGCAGCGGCCTCTTCGGCCCGGTTCATGTCTCGATCAACTCCCATTCTTCCTCATTCGCTACTAATTGCTTGATGCGCCCGTTCCAATAATACTGGATGACGGTGACAAACGGCGCATTGCGCGGACGGACGAGCTCGCAAATCGACAGGGCCGGCACGGTGTCGTAGTCACCCCAAAGCGCCTGCGAGTTCATGATGTAGTTAAAGCCGAGCTGTTCAACAAGGCCGAACATCATGCGGATGTTGTTTTCATCGACGCCGGCGAACGCTTCATCAAGCGAGATGATGTACGGCGCATCATCGCCTGCTTCCTGATAGCGTGAATACGCCGCCGCAAACAGCGGAATGTACATCGCCAACGCTTTTTCCCCGCCGCTGAACCGATAAAAGCGTTGGTTTGTCAGTTCGCGCTTCGGTTCGTGTTCTTTTTCATAGTAGAGGGTAAACGAAAACCATTTCCGATAGTCGAGCACTTCTTTTATAATTTGATGAAGCGTGTTGCCTTGGCCGCGTTCCTCAAGCAGTTCGCGGGCGCGGGCGATTTTCGAGCGGAAATGGTTCGTCACCCGCTGCAAATCTTCCTCCTTGAGCAGCCGTGAATCCATCCGCAGCAACCCCACCAGCTCTTTCGTGTCGAGCTCGTCTTCCGTCTCCGCCGTTTTCGGCTTCCATTGAATGGATAGAACGAGGCTCGATGACGTATCGATTTCGCTCATCCGCTTGTTCATGTCGTTCACCCATCGCTCCGCGCGTTGGATGCGGCTGCGCAAAATGCGGCCGACCGACTTTAAAATGACTTCTTCGTACAGTTCCCGGTCTTGTTCTTTCATATACTCGTGCTGCAACGCGATTTCCCGCTCAACTTCCGCCAAAACGACAGACGGCGTGGCACGCTGCCCTTTGTAGTCAAGGAAAATGACGTTTCGCTCTTGTTTTTCCCTCCAATCAGCTGCTTTCATCGCCATTTCGTCGTCCGGCGCCGCGGTGCTCCATTCTTTCTCCTCGAACGGGAGCGATTCGAACGTCGCCCGGTATTCGGTCAAATTGGATGATTCTTGGAAAAAGATTGTGTTCAGCCGAGCCAGCAGCGAAGAGCGGCTGTCTTTCAACGTTCCCCCATACCGCTGTTTCGCTTCGCTCGCCTGCTCGCGAAGCGGACGCGAACGGTCCAGCTCCACCAACTTGAGCGCCGCCTCACGGGCAAAGGCCTGCTCCCATGCGGCGGCCAGCTCGCGAGCGAACGTTGCCCGTTTCTCTCCTTGTTCCCGTTCTTCGGCAAGACGCGCAAGGCGCTGTTCGGTCCGCGCCCGCTCGTTGACTAGACGCGGAACTGCCTCGCGCAGAGCGCTGAGCCGCTCCCGCACGCGGGCGATTTCCGCGCGAATGTCATCCGCCCCCATTTGTTGGAGCGTTCGTTCGATCTCAGCCATGCGGAGCGCCAGACGTTCGTCTTCATCGAGCAGGCGATTCCGCTCCCCTTTGGCCTCATCGATGTCGTCGCGAAGCTCCTGCAGCTGCTCGCGCTGCTGGGTGATCATCACCGCGACATAGAGCGCTTCTCGAACATGCACTTCCAGTTCATGCAAAAAGCGGAGATACGATTTCATCGCCAAGCGGGCTCGATCGCATCCTTCCACGGAAAACGCCACGTCAAGCCCTGCCGATTGCTCGCGCAACGTTTGCTTGAGGTGCTGCCACTCGCGAGCGAGTCGGGATACCTTTTCTTGTTGCCGCTGCCAGTCGCGCTCTTTGCTTTCCGCGCGGCGGCGCGCTTCCTCCCGTTCCTCAAACGCCGCGCGCACATCGCGGTCGGATGGAAACGCGGCAAACCACTCCGCCAATGCGGCGATATGAGCTTCCACCGCTTTGTGTTCCGCCTGCAGGCGGTCAAGCGCTTGCCGCAAGGAAGCGATCTCTTCTTCCAATGAAGCGATCTTCTCCATCCGCCACCGCCGCCTTGCCGTGCGGCCGATGAACATGGCGCGCTCGCGGGCGGGCGCATGACCGCGTACGAGACCAAGCGCATAGCGTCCAGCTTCATTAAGCGTCATGCCACCGTCTTGCGCCTCATCGGCAATGACAATGCTGCGAAGCACGGCATCAATCCGCTCCGCAGCGACAGGGACACCTGCATCTGGCTGGAGATAATCGGCCAACGTATGCGCCATATGCACCGGGTTCGGGACGAGCACCCGGTCATACGTCACCGCCATATCGCGGTCAATGATCAGCGCATCGAGCAGTCCGGCATGGGCGAGCGCCGATTCGATCCGCTCGCGGACAGGCTCCGGCACATGGTCGAAAAATTCGACTGCCGCATACAGCGGAACGGAAACAACTCCTTGTTGCTCCAACTCTGCGCGCATGGCGTCCGTCTGTGGATCGCGTTCCGGTTCTGGGTCTTGTTCTGTCTGCCAATGGCGAAGCTCCTGCTCGCGCTCGGCGAGCTGGCCGCCAAGCAAGCGCATTTCGTGTTCAAGCCGCCATTTTTCATCGTTTTTCTTCCCGACGGCATCATAATACGCCGCCGTGAACGGCTGCTTGAGGTCATCGATGGAATATTGATCATACAAGCCGTCCGTCTGTCGCAAAAACGTCTGAATGCGCGCTTCGTCCACCGTGACGCCGCCACGCTCCAGCCAAGCGAGCACCGCTTGTTCCCACCGCTCTTTTTCTTGGTCAAGCAGTTCGTCCCATTTCCGGTATTGATGCCGCCATTCGTCAACTTCCCGCTGCAGTTCGCCTGCTTCTTTGCTTGCTTCTTCATAGCGCGCTTGCAGTCCCTCATGACGCCGCCAAAGGTCGGCGAGCGCTTCGAGCCGTTCCGCATGGCGGTCCGCTTCCTGCTTCCAAACCGTAAACGGAAATTCGCGCTGTTGACGATGATGACGGAGAAAATCGCCTTCATTCACTTCATGGCCGGCAAACGCCCCTTCGTCCGCGTCGGCGCGCAACTGCGCCAACGTCTCTTCCACCTTCCGTTCCAGCTCATCGAGGCGCGCTTCCGCCTCATCAATTTGATGGCGGCGCTGCCGTTCAAGCCGCTCCTTCTCTTCGATCACCCGCTCTTGCCGCTCCCGCCGCCTCGCTAGGTCGCGCTGCTGTTCCTTTAACTTTTCGTACGTTTCGGCTTGTTGAAAGACTTCATGGCCCGCAAGCTCCACTTCCCGTGCACGCAACACGTCTTCTTCACGACTGAGGCGGATGATCTCCTCATCCAACTCATCAAGCCGCTGCCGCGCTTTGTTCTCCTCTTCTGATCTTGTTCGCTGCTCAGCGGCGAGCTGTTCGGCTCGTTGGACCGCTTTCTCGTATTCCACGGCTTTTTCGGCAATCATATATTCATTGTAATGACGGTAATGGTCGCAAAGCCGCTTGAGCGCCCGCGCATCACGCTCGAGCTGCTCCAGCTGCTGCTTTGCTTGGTCCATATTTTCAATCGTCTCGGACAAATGGCGCAATTCCTCATCGGTTAACGGCGGCAATGCGCTTTCCAAAATTTCGTAAATCACCGTCGGCTTGAAATCTTTCGATAATTTCGGGCTCCGCAATTGAATCAACAGCTCGATCAACTCTTGAAACGCCTCGAGCGATTCGAAGCGGAACACATGCTTATTGACGAGCTCCATATATTCTTTTTGCGTCTCGACCACCGTTCCCCCAGCGCCGAGCGCATCGGCGAGCTCGCGCTTTGTCAAAGGAATTTTCTCGCCTGTTTTTTCTTTTTTGTACAAGTCAACATCATGGCCGATGCGGCGGTTGTCCAAAATGACAAAGCCCCAAAAGTCGAGATTTTTTTGCCGTTTCGCTCGCAAACCGATGCCGGTCGTAAGATATTGATCGGTTTCGGTCCGCTTATATTCGAGAAACAAATAACCGGTCCGCTCATCGCGGTTGACGACATCTTTTTCCCCGAGCAAGTAATCTTCCATTCGCCGCGCCCGCGAACCGAACGGATCGAGCCGGTCGGGCGTCTTTTTCCCGTCAAGCAGCACCGGGATCAAGCTTTGCATCGTCACCGATTTGCCCGCTCCATTGCTTCCGCGCAAAAACAACTTTCCGTCGGCAAAATGAAAATATTGTTCATCATAATACCAGAAATTGATCAATCCCGCGCGATGCAACATCCATCGATCTGCCATCATAGCTCCCTCTCTTTCGCTTGAAAATCGTCCGGGTATCGCCCACAAAGCCGCCCAAGGAGCGGGTAGAGGACGACCATGCCCGTCTCGGGATCCGTGTCTGCCATTCGCCATGCTTCGAGCTCCGCCAGCACCTCGCGAGCTAACTCCGCAAGCGATGCTTCGCGATGCGTCTTCCCCCATCCAGCTTCGTAACGACGCTTCGTATCGGCGAGCGATTCAGAAAACTGCGCCGGCGTCAGCCAAAGGCGCCCGTACTCGTCCGGCGGAAAGGACGCCAACCGCTCGCGGACGACGGCGGCAAAATGAAGGATGATGTCAGATGTCCCTTTTAGATCGGGAAAAAGCGTATACGGCGCCTGCCGTTCCGGAATCGTCAACATGGCGACGTTTTTGTACAGCTCATATCGAAACGGCGTATGGGACTCAATATCCTCACGCAGCCGATGCCGGAAGTTGCGCAAGTAATAAAAATCTTGCTCGTCGCCTTCTGTTCGGTGCACAGCCGGTGATAAAAACAGCTTCCGGTACAGACGATGGCGCCGGTAATCTTGCGGCGCTGCTTTCCATTCTTCCGCCAACAGTTCATCAATCGACGTATATTGCAGCAAGTCTTTCGGATATGTGCGCATAAAGTAGCGCGCCAACACCGACACTTCATAAAGCGCTTCTTCGTCCGCATGTTGCGCGAACGCTTCGATCTCTCCATCCATCCGGCGGATCAGTCCGATTTGTTCCGCTGTTTTCAGCACGCGAATGAGCGCGCGCCGCTGCGAATAGTTCGTCCAATCGACCGGCACATCGCCCGGATACATGGCGCGGATTTCCTCGCATACATCGGAAAGCAAAAATTTTTCTTCAACCGCCTTGCTTTCAACATACGCCATCAAGCAGCAAAACAGCGCATAGTCGAGCGGCTCTTGAAACGACGGAATCCCCATCCACGGCTCCGGCTCAGCCGGAATTTTTTCGAGCTTCGCGAAATGCCGGTGCACGATCAAGCGGTAGCCGAACTTCTCCTCGACATATCTTTTGAGCACGTGTTCGCGTTCGCGGACAAGCTGATACCGTTCCGGGTCGGCGTCGCGGACGATCCAAAATTGTTCAAACAGCGCCGCCAACGCTTCTTTTGCCTTGTCATCAAACGCCGTCTCCATCTTCGCTCCCTCCTTCCGCCATCACTTCGATTTCGTAGTTGGGCATCACAAGCGTTCCGTCTTCAGCATGAAGGCAAATCGTGTCGTCCCGACGAACAATGCGGATGTCCCAGCCGTTCTCCGTTTTCACGGTTGGCTGTTCTTTCCCCATCGCTTTGGCGATCCAGGCGAGCAATGTCTTCCGTACGTACGGGGTCACTTCACCGAGTTCGGCCAGCACGATTTTTCCGTCTTTCACCAGCTGTTTCAGTTCGGCTTCCTCGCGTGCCTTCTCCTCCAAATAGCGGCGGCGCGCTTCTTCTTTTTCCCGCTTTTTCTCCTCGATCGCCTGCGGTTTCTTCTTTTCTCCATAATGGCGCACGCGCGGCTTCGTCACCCATTCCATCGGCGCCTCGTCCCAAACATCGCGATACATATCATCTGTCGCCTCATTGTCTGCGATCAGATGTTTCGTATGGAAGCAGCCGAACACGACCGCCGACAAACAGTGCGCCTCTTCGATCGAGGACAGTTGCGAAAACCAGCGTGCCAAGTGCAAATAATCGCCTTTGCGGCTGCGAAAGTGGTGATGCCGCTCACCAAGCCGCTGCACGATGCGCGTCAAGCGACGAATCGCTTCATTCGTCTGATGCTGCAAAAACGCCAGCTCGCTTTCGTGGCCGTCCCGACCTAAAAACCATTCGCGCAAACTGCGCCACGTCTCGCGCTTTTCTTCGATGCATTCGGCGCGCGACGGGGCGCTGTCGGCAAAGCGTGGAATCGACCGCTCATAATCGACTACATGCTCAATGAACCGGTCCACTCCTTCGTCTGGAAGGTCTTCCAACAGCCGCTCAATTTGCATCGATGTCTTCTGTAAGGCGACGATAAAATCACGCAAATAGGCGGTAAATTGTTCCTTGTAAACGAGAAACGATTCCGCCGTCATCCGTTCTTCCAAATTTTCGCTATGCAAATAGGCGATATAATCAGCCGAATGGTGAATGATTTTTTTGAAATAATCAAACGTCTCCTCCCACACTTGGTGTATTTCGTCCGGTTTTTCTTGGAAATTAGCAGATATGATCGTTTCCATGCGAGAAAGGGAGGCGTACAGACGGTCAAACCGCGTTTTCTCGAGCGAACCGCCAAACGAGTCGCCCAACTGTTCGAGCGTGCGAATCATTCGCTCTATTTCCACTGTGTACGGGCTGCATTGATAACGAAACCGCTTTTTCTTAAATTCCTCGATCGTCCGTACATGGGAAGTCTCTTGGCGGGCGATCAAATTGTTCCATTTGACAAGCTGATCGAGGTCTTGCTGCAAATCATCCTCAGTATAATCGGCAAATTCGGCATGCTGTTTCAAAAACGCATACACTTCCTCGGGGAACAAATATTGCCGCATCCGTTCGTGCTGAATGTAGAAATACCGCAAAATCGCGCGATAACGGTGTGCATTTTCCGCCGACAAATACTTTGTTTCGACAATCGGCTTCAACCAAGAAGCATCCATCCTCGTCCACCTTTTCCTCTCTTTTTCCTAATTATTATTGTAACGATTTCATTCTTCCTTTGGCTAGTGAAAGCTATTTTTCCGAATTTTTCTCGCCATCCATGCCCCTTTTTTTGTAAAATAGAGACGAAAAGGAGGTGAATCGACATGGAAGCGCTATTGCGGGAAATTTTGCACGAGGTGAAAGCCACGCGCGCGGCAGTCGAGTCGCTCGAACGGCGAGTCGGCGCTTTAGAGGGACAAGTCGCTCAGCTCAATGAACGAACAACCGCCCTCGAGACGCAAGTCACCCAGCTCAATGAGCGAACAACCGCCCTCGAGACGCAGGTCGCCCAGTTGAATGAACGATCGAGCGCTCTTGAACAGCAATTCGCCCAATTGAATGAGCGGACGAGCGCTCTTGAGCAGCAATTCGCCCAATTGAATGAGCGGACGACCACGCTGGAACAGCGCATCGATTTGCTTTACGAACGCACGACGGAAACGAAGGCGATTGCCGAAGCGCTTCGTCATGGGCAGGAAGTGCTGACCGCGAAATACGAGGCGATGGCGAACGACCTCCACCAAATGAAAGGCGACCTCACCCACGTCACATCGATCCTCGAAGACAAGGTGTTGCCGGCTCTCGCCGAACATGAAGCGGGACTGCATGTCCTCAACGCCCGCGTCTTCAAAACCGAAAGCATTCTTCACCGCCTCGTTCATGCGTAAGATGATTCCTCAACAGATCATGAACCCACTCGTTTCGATGGATCCGGCTGCTTACCGCAGCCGGTTTTTTCTTCCTATTCAGCTCGAATATCTCGAATTCGGAGAATTTAGGAGGATTAGGGCGCATTCCCGAGCATTTGTAAGCATCGCGGCGGAGAGAACGGTTCTCAAGGTGAGAAGCAGCCAAACGCGGATAGATCGGCTGATACCAAATTTTCCAACTTAACCTAATTTGCGTTACCCTATGTTTGTGACGTTTTCCCCTCCGTGTCGTTTTTTTTTGCTTTCCCCCTTGACTTAGAAGGCTGGTGATGCAAAGGGAGAACTGCTGTCCAACATTTTTTAAAGAAAAACTTTCAACACCATCGTCCGGGTGTTTAACAGGTCGGATGGATCTTTTTATCGGCATTTTCGGATCCAAAAAAGGAGGAATCGTTTTGCGTAAATGGTTCATGTCATTGCTCGCTGTCGGGCTTGTGTTCGGACTGGCCGCCTGCAGCGGGAAACGTGATGCGAAAGGGCACATTGTGATTAGCGGAAAAAAGTTTACCGAGCAGGTGATTTTGACGCATTTATTGGCTGAGTATGTGAAGGCCAACACCGATTTGGACGTGGAAGTGAAGGACAGTCTAGGCGGCGCCTTTATGCTTAAGCAAGCCATTGAAAACGGAGACGTCGACATGTACGTCGAGTACACGGGAACAGGGTATTTAAACATTTTAAAACAGCCGTACGATCCGGCAAAAACGCCCGAACAAATCTATAATGAAACGAAGAAGTTATATAAGGAAAAATACAACATCGCTTGGCTCAAACCACTCGGATTTAACAATACGTACGCATTGGCGATGCGAAGAGACCTTGCCGAAAAGCTCGGGGTCAAAACGTACTCTGATTTAGTCAATCATTCGTCTTCCCTTACCTTTGGGTCAGACGCCGAGTTTTTTGAGCGAAGCGACGGCTATGACGGGCTTGTCGATACATACGGATTCCAGTTCAAAAAAACGGTCAACATCGATCCGGACTTGCAATACGAAGCGGCGAAAAACGGGGAGATCGACGTCATCACAGCCTACACGACGGACGCCCGCATCAAAAAATACGATCTCGTCGTGCTCAAAGACGATCAACATTACTTCCCGCCGTACCACGCCGTGCCAATCATCCGCCAAGACGTGTTGGACGCCAACCCAGGACTCGAGGAAGCGCTGAACAAACTGGCCAACATCTTAACGGACGAAAAAATGATGGAACTGAACGGCGAAGTGAATTTGGAAGGAAAACGGCCGCGCGAAGTGGCAATAGACTTTTTGAAATCGGAAGGACTGATCGACTAGAAAGCGAGGAATGTGAATGATTCGATTTGAAAACGTCACAAAACAGTATGAGGATGGATTTGTCGCCTTAAAAACTATCAATCTTGAAATCCATAAAGGCGAGCTGGTCGCCCTCATCGGACCGAGCGGCTGCGGAAAAACGACGACGATGCGAATGATCAATCGATTGATCGAGCCGACGTCGGGCACCGTATATATCGACGGGCAAGACATTTCTACGCTTGATCCGGTCGAACTGCGGCGCAACATCGGCTACGTCATCCAGCAAATCGGGCTGTTTCCGCACATGACGATCGCGGAAAACATCGCGCTCGTGCCGAAGCTGAAAAAATGCGAAAAAAGCGCCTATGAAAAGCGGGTCGATGAGTTGCTTGACCTCGTCGGCTTGGATCCAGCGACGTTCAAGCACCGCTACCCATCGGAACTCAGCGGCGGCCAACAGCAGCGCGTCGGTGTCGTCCGCGCGTTGGCCGCGGAACCGGATATTATTTTGATGGATGAGCCGTTCAGCGCCCTCGACCCGATCAGCCGCGAACAGCTGCAAGATGACATCGTCCGCTTGCAAGAAGAAATTCGCAAAACGATCGTCTTTGTCACCCACGATATGGACGAGGCGATTAAAATCGCTGATCGGATTGCGCTGATGAAAGACGGGGAAGTCGTCCAATTTGCGACGCCGGACCAAATGCTTCGGCGGCCGGCGAACTCCTTTGTCCGCGAGTTTATTGGTGAAGACCGTCTGCTGACCCGCCAGACAGCCGTGCCGACAGCGGAAGATTTAATGTCTGACGCCGTCGCCACGATCGCACCGCGGCGCGGCTTGGCCGAAGCGTTCCGGCTGATGAAGGCGCGAAAGGTCGACAGTCTGGTCGTCGTTGATAAAAAGCAATCGTTTCTTGGCATCGTGACGCTCAAACAAATCGAGCAACGATACAATGAGGAACATTTGCTTGTCGCCGACATCGCTGACTACGATGTGACGACATTACAAAAAGAAGCGGATGTAACAGACGTCGCCGCCTTGTTCCAAGACCCGGACGTGCGCATCATTCCGGTGCTCGATGGCGACCGCCTTGTCGGCGGCATTACGCGCTCCAGCATGATGCGCGCGCTCGCTGAGTGGACGTTCCAGCAGCACGCATAAAGACATCAACCATGGGCGGAGGGACGCGTTTCCAGTTATCTCCAGAAGCCCGGTGATTTACGGGAGCATGCCGCTTCACAAGATCATTTCTCAAATAAAAAACCTTGCAGCATCGGTCCTGCTTTTCACACGTTCACTCATCGGTCAGGGGAACCAGCTGTTTTTCACCAACCTTCGAGGAGGCTGGGGATTTAATCTTGGATACGGCTTTGCAATGTCATTTCTCAACGGGAAAAACTCTGATGCATCGGTCCTGCTTTTCACATGTTCACTCATCAACTAGGGGAACCTCTAGTCTTGTGAACAGATGGAAGACGGCCGCACATTAAAAGCGAATCGGGTGCGATTGGCTCGATAGCCGCTCGTCTAAAAAGCGGGTGATCGGAAACCATTCGCCCGTTGGCAGTTGGCCGGTGTGACCGCAACGTCCCCTTCAGAATACGACGAGGCCCCCATTGGCGGCTGAATTTCGCCGATGACAAGGAAGCGGTTGGCTCTCCACCTCTTTTTCACCAATGAGGGAAGAGCACGATAGCAGCGGCTCATCCGTCACCGTTTTTTCAATAAGGAAGACAACGATGAACGGACCGCTGCTTTTTTACCAAGGAGCATTCCCGTTAGGAGCTTTTCCGGGGACTTGATCAAAAAAAGCCCTCTTGGTATGATGCAGGGGTGTCA
>NZ_LQYX01000033.1:0-1556 GCF_001587475.1 Geobacillus sp. B4113_201601 | reverse complement strand
ATACCACACATCTCTTTGAGCAACATTGCTATCATGTTTGTCTTTAAAAGTCAAGTACATCTTTTGGTGATGAACCAAAAAAATAGATAATTAAAGGACAGGAATGACAATTCTTATGAGACGAAATCTCCTATTTTTTTATATGTATCGTATTTTTTCTCGGCTTTATTTTCATTTAGCTGTACTATTCCTTTACTTTTATTTAAATAACATTGATATTCTCCACATTGAATTGTTATTAGCTATCTATGGGATTACGTTAATGGTTTCTTCCCAATGGAGTTCGAAGCTGACGAAGTATATCTCAGAAAAATACATCATTGCAATAGGTGAACTAGTAAAGGCAACAGGTTTATTATTTTTTACATTTGAATTGCACTTTTATACTTTGGTTATTGCACAAATCTTATCAGGAATTGGGTATAGCCTTACAGCTGGTACAGACTCTAGTTTATTAAGACATATTTTATTAAATGAAGATTCAAGTAAATATAAAAAAGTTGAATCTTCATCAAATAGCTATATGTTTATCTCGTTTTTATTAGCTGGTATTGTTGGAAGTATTTTGTTTAAATTTGACCAATTGTATGTTTTTTATGGATCGATTTGTGCGAATTTTATCTCATTTTTAGCCATCTTGAGTATAGGTACTGATAAATCTGAAAGAAAGCAAGTACAAGAAACTATTGTTGGTAACAACACGCAGATGGAAAATACCTCTTTAGAAAATTTTTGGAAGAATTATTATGCAATATCACGCGCCTTTCCATTAGCAATATTTATAGGATTTTTACCTTATTTTCTCTTCAGAGTTATCGAAGTTAATTTATACTATTTTGGAGTTGTTCTCAGTTTATTTACATTGTTAGGATTTTCTTCGGCACGTTTATTAGTTCGCTTAAATAATACATTTAGTTACAAAAATCTTACACTAGCAACCACAGTTTTTTCTATTATTGCAATGATACTTTTGGGAGTATCTAATAATTTCGTATTAAGTGTAATAGCTGTTGCTTTATTAGGTTTTTCATCTGGTGGAGTGCGACCATTGACATTAAGCAACTTGAATACTAATAAAATGGATGCTAGACAGAGAACAGCCTTATTTTCCTCAATGGAAAAGCTATATGGATTTTGGAATGCTTTTTTATTAATACTTGGCGGAGTTTTATTTGACATTTTAGGTTTTCAAAAATTAATGATCTTTTTCACATTATTTTATATTGTCCTATTGCTGTTTTTTTACAGAAAATATAGTTTTTCTACTCGTCAACCAGTTAAAGATAAGGATTTTAACCTTAAGATCTAGAATAACACTATTTCAACGATTTGGAAGGAACTAATATCTAAAATAATATAAAAAACCCGTGGTGCTAGTTGAGCGTTAGAACTCAACTAGCCCTAGTGTGACCAGCGAATAGGCTAACAATATGCCGTCGAGCGCTACTTCAAATCCGATCATGGAATTCGCTCGAATCTCTGTGATCCGGTATTGGTCAACCAGAACCGAGAACACCGTCTCGATCACTTTGCGTTTTTGTTGGATCCACTTCTCC
>NZ_LQYX01000032.1:0-34792 GCF_001587475.1 Geobacillus sp. B4113_201601 | reverse complement strand
TCGTTCGATGATTCGGGTGAAAACTCCAGTACCGGACATCCGTCAATGTCCCCGAACATCCCTTGGTCGTCAAGGCATCCACAATATGAACCAGATGCTTGATGACCGGCTTCGAGAAATCAAGCGCCAATCCCAGCGTCATGAAAAACTTGTGGATTCGTTGATGATGTGCTAATCTATTCATGAGACATGAACCTCCTTGTGGGTAGTTGGTGGTACATCTATTCTAACCAAGGAATCGGGTTCATGTCTCCTTTTTTGTTTAGTTGTCAATTTATGTTAGCAAATTTGCTCATCTACAGTCCATTCATTAATTAAAGTGGGGAAGGGATTATTACGAATATTTTAATTCATATAGACAATAAGAACGTTTGTTCTTATAATATATTTTAAATAAATATGGAAGGGGTTTTAAAGATGACAAGAAAAAATATAAAACGAACGTTGGTGATAGACGAAATTATAAAACTTTATCTTGAAGGTGCTAGTACCACCGAAATTGCAAAGCTTTCCAATGTGTCCCCAAGATATATAAGAATGATTTTGTCTGATCATAATATTGAAAAAAGGCCGTTTGGTAGTTGGAAGCGTAAGTATAAGTTAAATGAAGATTATTTCAAGACTTGGTCTAAAAATATGGCTTATATCTTAGGTTTTTTTATAGCGGACGGTTTTGTCTCCAATGATTTTCAGACGATCGGATTCGCGCAAAAAGAAAAATATATTTTAGAACAAATCAGAGACGAATTAGGGTCTAATCAACCACTTTATCAAAATAAGCAAACCGGTGTTTATATGTTATATCTCAATAGCAAAGTTATGAAAAACGATCTAATGGAGATACATGGTATCACACCAAATAAATCATTGGATATAAAATTTCCGTATGTTCCAGAAGTGTATTTAAATCATTTTATAAGAGGCTATTTTGACGGTGATGGAAATATTTATTCTCGTGGCTATTTAGTCAGTTTTGTTGGCGGTTCTCTCGATTTCATGACGGTATTAGAACATCATCTAAAAGCGCGAGGATTTGACGTGTACTTAACCAAAAAAGAAAAACATATTCGTTTATATATGAGCGGCAGAAAAAACATTAAGGAATTTTACGACTGGATTTATCACGATAAAGGATTATACTTAAAACGCAAATTTGAAGCGTTCCCAGATAAAAATATGGATGCAGAAACATTGCAAAATGCGAAATTAAAAAGAACAAAACAAGCTGTTGCAGCAAGAAAAAAAGCTTTTATCGATGAATATCGAAAAAGTTATTGCGTTCATCAAGCATGTGAAACAGTTGGAATTACATTAGGAACTTATTTTAGATGGTTGAAACAAGACAAACAATTTAGCGAAGAATTTTATCAAATAAAGAAAGAGTAGTGGTAATCAAAAGGCCACTCATATATTTTTTAAATTTTAGTAGACATAATATAAATTATAGGAAGTTAAATAAGCGTCTGTCTCATATAAAAGTAATCTCATGATAGTGAGACAAAGCAAAAAAATCCCCATGTATTCTATCACGAACGAACTTGTCTTATACGTATGATAGCAAGGCTATTTCCGCTGGTTACAGGCGTGGGCGATGACGACGGGAGCTCGTCCGTATTGGTTGACATATAAAAACGTGCAGTGTTCTTGAGTCACTTCCAAGAAACACTGCACGTTACCCGCTGCGTGTCGATAGTCGCAGGGAGAGCATATTCCCATCCTTTCTTTGTCATGCGATATCGGTATGACGGTAGCAAACGCCTTTATATTTGACGCGGATCGGTACGCCCTTTTCTCGTTTATGTTTGATGAGCAACTGTTGCGCTTTTGAAAAGGCTTCCATCATTCCAGACGCAGTAATGGCTTCTTCCCATACGATTGTCTTTCCTTGAACTGTGTAGAAAGAAAAAACATACTGTTTCATTTTCCTCACCTCCCTATGTGCTTATTATAATCAAACCCTGTTTTTCCTAAACACAAAAACTGTTACAATTATGTTAACATTTTCTGCTGTATCGCCCTCGCGAAATGGTGAAGGATTGACCGAACAGGAAAACCGGCATCAAAGTTCGATGCCGGTTTGTTGTTTGTATTGCTTGACAGCCGCCAGATAGTCTGCTTGAATGTCGGCTTTGTCTCGGGCGAGTCGTGTGCTTAAAAACTGAAGCACCGCCTCATCATGAGCAAGGCCGGCCGCAAACTGCCGCTTTAGCCAGCGCTCGCCGCTAGCTTCATCTGGAAACGCATGCGCCTCCCCTTCCCCATCAGCATATACGATCCAGCCTTGCTCGGTATGACGGCTCAACCACCATTGACCATGATGATTCGTCCAAAAGGTTCCTTCCGCTCCGTCTCGTTTGTTCAGCTGGTTTTGTTCCGCATCGCCGTAAATTGGCAAAAGCGGGAACGTCTCGATGACAAAGAGCGGGAATGTCGTCTCATCAACCAAACAACCGGACGCTTTTGGGTGGCCGCCGCCACCGAACTGCCGAGCGAACTCAGCGACGTTGACATCATCGTGAGTGGTACGAAAACCGATATGTTTCGTCCCCATATTGACCATCGCGATTAAATCGAGATGAGGAAATCGCTTCGATAACACATTGCCGAGTTCCGACATATGGCGCTCGGCAAAGACGACGCCGATGCAATAGTCGCCAAGCCAGCGCTGAACGAGTTGCTTTTGTTTTTGCCGGATGTAGCGCTGAATTTTCTTTTCTTCCATATCCAAAAGCAGCTCTTCCGTTTCGGTTAAGGCGAACGGTTGGCCGGAAGAAAGCCGTTCGCTCATCGTCTCCCAGAAACTGTCGAGCCCTAAAATCGTCAGTAAATCATTAAGCCGTTTGGCTTGTATATTTCCGTTCTCTTCCCATTCCCATGTATCGTATTGACGGACGAGTTCGACAAACGCGTCAAGCGCTTCCGTTCGCGCCAGTTTCCCTTCGCGGACAAGGTAGTCGTAAAAAAGCGAGGTGGCGCATGTTTTTTTGCCATCTTCTCCGGTCGGCACGACCCATCCCCACGGGTAATGGTTAAAATGAAGCGCCGTGACATGGTGGTCGATCACTTGCACATGGCCGCCGCGCTCGGCTCGTTCGGCCAGCTTTTGTTCGACTTCCTTGCCGACGGCCAAGTCGGTGATCCATAGCATGGCATCGGCCGCTTCTTCACTTTGCAAAAATTGGGCAACCCGCTCGTCAAGATTTCGATAGGAACAAAATGAAATATTGACTTCCGTAAACGCCAGTTTGGCCAGCAATCCGCAGCCGATGCCGTCTAAGTCGCTGTCGGTGAATAATTTGATCATCATTTCCCATCCTTCTGTCACAAACTTTTTTGCAGCCAGGCTTTCAAAAGCGGCAACAAGCGGTCAGCAAGTTCACTGACATGCGGCACGAAGACGCGAAAACGGCCGTAAATGTTTTCCACCGTCCGCCGCGTCGATTCGTCATCGGCGCCGCGCCCTAAAAAGAGGTTGACGACCTCGATGCCGCGACGGCGCGCGTCGGCGACCGCTTCATGTGTATCGATGATGCCGTTTTGTTCGTAGCCGTATGCGGCCGGCTCGCCATCCGAGAAGACGAGCAGCACTTTTTGCCTTTCCGGACGGCCAAGAAGCTGTTCCGTCATCCAGCGGATCGCCAATCCGTCACGGTTGTCTTCATGCGGCTCAAGCTGCATGATCGCCGGGCCGCTCGATGGCTCCAATGATCGGCGAAACGATACAGCCGTTTGCATGTAATTCGGCTGCCAAGCGGCGGTCGCTTCGTTCGCATCTTCCCAAAATCCCACAATGGCATGCGGCACCCGCAACGTTTTCAACGCTTCATGACAAAGGACAAGACCGGTTTTCGTCTCTTCCATTTTGTCGTGCATCGAGGCGGAACAGTCGACGAGCAGTCCGAATACCGCATCAAACCGCCGCGCTGGCTCGCCTTTTTTGTAAAACAAGCGCGGCCGCTCATCGGTGAAAAACGGCACCAGCTGTTTGCGCAGCCGTCCGGCGGGCAAGTTTGTGCGCCAAGCGCTGCGCTGATGCTCAAGCCATTGCTCCATCACGCGCACGAGCCGTTTCCGGTACGGCGCCACCGCCGCCTGCTTGGCGCGGTATTGCTCGAGATGGACCGGACTTGACGGCGAGAAAGGAACAAGCACAAGTTCAGCCCGGCGGTTCGCCTCGCCGTATGGCGCGCCGCTTCCGGTGCGGGGATGATCGTCAAAGGAGGCGTGCGCCTCGAGGCCATAGTCATTCCGATTCGTTGGTTGGGACGTTCCTTGAACGATGGCGAGCGCTTGGTCGCCGTCATCCCCCGGTCTTGCCCCATCGCCCATCATTCCTGTTCGGCTTCCCCGCTCGAGTTCAAAGCGGAGAAAGCTTCCACCCGTCCGACTCGTTTCTCGATGCCATGTCGGCAGCGTCTGCCGCTTGACCTCCCCGTTCGCCTCGGCGAGCGCATCATCGTTTTCAAGTGAATCCGTTCGTTTGATGTCGTCAATCGTCAGCGTTTGTTCGTCCTGTCCAGCGTCGCTGACAAAGGGAAGCGATGTGTAGTCGTGGACGAGATCGCTATGGAGTGACTGTTTCATCAGTTCCGTCAGCGCCAATGCCCATTGTGCTACCTCAGTGGTCGAAGAAGCGTCAAACCATTGTGTCCATAGCGTTTGCAGGCGGGTTTGCACCGCTTCCTCGGCCATCGGAGCGAGCGGCACATCGTCAAGGGGAGAGTCGGCAGTCAAACGCAAATACATAGCCGCCAAAAATTGATCAGCCAAGGCGCTCCGCGTTTGGTTCGCCTGCCATTGCTGGGCGAAATAGCGGCGGTATAGGCGACGGCGCACCCGAAACCATCGCTTCGTCCCCGGTCGTTCCCGCTCGCACACCATTTCCAAACGAAGATCTTCAGCGAAGGAAAACAGCTGTTTCGCCAGTTTGGGCAAGGGCTGCGCGTCGGCCGCTTGCCGGAACGCCTGAACGGCGGAGACGTCGGTATGACGCCTTGTGCCAATAAGGCGCAGCACGACGTCACTTTTGATGGCCGCTTCTTTCTCGTGAGCAGGATAGACGTCCCAAAAGCGGCTGACGTAAACAATCGGCCGGGTTAGATGCACGCCGGAGTGAGCGGCGAACTCCACCGTCCAATGACGGTTCTGGGCGAGCGTTCGGGCAAGATCGGAAAGCTGCATCACCAAAAACGAATCGATCGGCCGATCGTCGAACATCATGAATCGTTCCATGCGCCGCCACCTACTCCTCAAACCATGTTTCAGCTATATTCCGCACCGCGGCTCGCTCCCGCTCATCGTCAAGCTTATCGACAATGCTTCGTTCAATCGCGCGCAGCGGCGGCATATATGCGGCCAGATCGCAAGCATCAAGCAAGGCGCGCACGGAGGCGGCTTCTTCAGCGATTTGTCCGTTTCGCACTTGTGTAAGCAAATCGGCCGATAGAGCGACGAAACGGTCGATCAACGCCTCATCCGTTACTGTAGTTTGCGCCAATAACACCGATTTTAATGTCGCTCCTTGCACATACGGCACGTCAATGACGACGAACCGATTTTTCAGCGCTTCATTCAGCGGAACGGTGCCAATATAGCCTTCATTGACGGCAGCGATGACGCCAAACGTCGGTTTCGCCTGCACGACCTCGCCGGTGAGCGGGTTGGTAAGCCGCCGCCGGTAATCGAGGACACCGTTTAAAATCGGCAGCGTCTCAGGTTTTGCCATATTAATTTCGTCAATGTATAACAAATGCCCTTTGGTCATCGCTTGAATCACAGGTCCGGGCACATACTCAATGACAGCTTGGCCGTTCTGATGCACGATCGTCTTGAACCCGAGCAACGCCTCGGCATCCAAGTCAACGGAACAGTTAATGCTGTGCATAGGCTGGCCGAACAGCGCGGACAATGTTTCCGCGAGCCGCGTTTTGCCTGACCCGGTCGGTCCTTTTAACAGCACGTTTTTCCCAAGCGCCAGGGCGACGGCCGCATCGTGTACGATCGCCTCGTCGTCGGCCGTATACCCGCCCGATCCGATCAACGCCCGATCCGGATCGTGGCGGAACTGCTCGGTTCGTGTCTCGATCGCTTTTACGACTACTGGTGGCCATGTGATCATTTGTGGTCTTCCTCTCTGTTGCCATCTTCCCCTCTCATTCTACTAGATCGACGGTTCGGACGCAAAACAAATAAAATCAACCATAATTATATTATGTAAATTTATATTAAAGAAAAAACTCGGCGCCCCCCTAACTGTAGTTGTCCTCAATCGCTTTGCGAATGAGCGCCGCGCATCGGTCAAGCTCTGCTTTTAGCTGGCGTTTGTATAGCTTCGCTTTTTCCTGCCCACCCTCGGCGAATCGGTAATACACGACTTCTTGGTATTTCATCCCTTCTTTTTTCTTCTTTACTTGTTTTAAAATGCCGTCTTCGATCAAATCGTGAAGCGCCTTGTACACTTCTGAATGGTTCGGCCGGTAGCCGAACGGTTTAAACTCTTGGCGTAGCACATCGAGCAGTTTCAATCCGTACAGCCGTTCTTGTTCTGTTAACGTGATCAAATACAATTTTAAAAACGCACGTTGTTTTAACAGAAAACCGCTTGGCGTTCGTTTTTCTCCCATGCCGCTCCTCCTTCCCCGCTTTTCTCATCGATTGGAAGATTCGCCATTCTCCGGTTTCTATGTTCATTATACCATATACGAGGAGGGAAAGGAAAAATCCTTCCCTCCCTGCTTTCAATAAAACACGATCGTTTTATTGCCGTGAATGATGACCCGGTCTTCCAAATGCCATTTGAGCGCCCGCGCGAGCACCGTTTTTTCGATTAGGCGGCCGATCCGTTTCAAATCGTCGGGATGATGGCGGTGATCCACCCGGGTGACGTCTTGTTCAATGATCGGCCCTTCATCTAAATCATCGGTGACGTAATGGGACGTGGCCCCGATCAGCTTGACGCCCCGCTCATAGGCTCGCTCGTACGGCCGCGCGCCGACAAACGCCGGCAAAAACGAGTGGTGAATATTAATGATTCTCCCTGGAAATTCAGCGACAAACGCCGGCGATAAAATTTGCATGTAGCGAGCGAGCACAATCGTATCGATCCGATAGTCGCGAAGCAGGCGGATTTGTTCGGCTTCTGCGTCAGCTTTCGTCTCTTTCGTGACGGGGATATGTACGTACGGGATGCCGAGCGGCTCAACGGTTTCGCGCAAATCCGGGTGGTTGCTGATGACAAGGGCGATATCGGCGATCAGTTCGCCCGCCTGCCATTGCCAAAGCAGCTCAAGCAAGCAATGTTCCGCCTTCGAGACAAAAATGGCGATCCGCCGAATGTCACGGTGAAGCCGGAGCCGCCACGTCATGCCAAATTCTGCGGCAATCGAGCGAAACGCCGCTTCAAGCTCGTTTTTTCGAGCGGCGACGTTCGGGCAGTCAAACTCCAAACGGAGGAAAAACGTGCCGCCTTCCGGATCGGTTGAGTATTGGCTTGATTCGACGATATTCGCCCCTTGTTCATAAAGAAATGAGGTGACCGCGGCAACGATGCCGGGACGGTCCGGGCAGGAAATGAGCAGCCGGGCGCGATGTTCGTAGGTTTGCAAAAACGATTGCCAGCGATGTTGGCGAAATGTGCTCATCCGATGTCTCTCCTTTATCTTGTTGTGACTTAATTTCCATCATACAAAAAATTGCTGAGCTTGCCAACAAGGAATGTTTCTAACAAACAAAAGAAGAGTGTCTCAATGGACCTCTCCTTTTGTAAAGCGGGCAATGATCCTATCGTTTGGCGATTTCGCTCCGGCTTGCGTCGGTTTTCGTTCTGGCAGTTTGCCTTGGAAGGCCGGTGAAACGCGGTTGCCACGAGCAAATGAGCGGCGTTTCGTCAAAAAAGAAAGAAGGTGGGTTTCACCGGGTTTTTCCTAATAGAAAATAGATGGGGCGGTATTTTGTACAAAATCACCGGCCTCCTAGAAGGCCGGTGATTTAAGGGAGCAAGCTCCTTATCAAGCCCGTTTCTCGAATAGGTAAGTCTTGTCGTGTCAGGAGCGTTTTTCAAACGTTCCCCCATTGCTCAAGAGAAACGACCGTTTTTCACTAGCCATCTAGAGTGGCTGGGTTGATCAGTCTTTCGTCAAGTCGCCGGCCGGGCCGAAAAATTCGTAATGGATATGCTGTTCGGGCACACCCCATTGTTTCAGTGCACGGTAGACGGTTTTCATAAACGGCACTGGGCCACAAAAGTAAAAGTCAGCATCTTTGGATGGAATGACCGTTTGCATCCATTCCAAATCGATCCGCCCTTCTTTGCGGAAATGGGGGTGTTTCCGGTCTTCATCGGACGGAAACTCGTAACAAACGTAATATGAAAATGCCGGATTTTCCGCTAAAGCTCGCAACTCTTGGTTGAACGCTTGCACGCGGCCATTGAGAGCCGCTTGAAGGAACGTCGTTTGGCGGTGAGGCTGCCGGATGGCCAACGTGCTCGCCATGCTCAAAAGCGGAGTGATGCCAACGCCGCCGCTGATTAAGACGACCGGCGTTTCTTTGGTGAGATCAAGCGTAAAGTCGCCGGCTGGGGCGCTTACTTCAAGCACGTCCCCTTCTTGGATATGGTCATGCAAGTAGTTTGACACAATGCCGGCCGGTTTTTCAGCTGTCGCTCCTTCCCGTTTGACGCTAATGCGGTAATACCCTTTTCCCGGGGCGTCCGATAAGCTGTACTGACGGATGTGTGTGTACGTTTCGCCTGGAATCGACAGTTTGACACTCACATATTGGCCCGGCAAGAAATCACTGATGGTACCCCCGTCTTCCGGCCGCAAATAAAACGATGTGATGACGTCGCTTTCTTTCCCTTTTTTGGCGACGATAAAACGGCGAAATCCGCGCCAGCCACCGGGTTTGGCCGCTGCTTCCTCGTAGAGCTCCTGCTCGACTTGGATGAAAACGGCGGCAATGGCTTCGTACGCTTCCGCCCACGCGGCAATGACTTCATCCGTGGCGGCGTCGCCCAGCACCTCTTTGATTGCGAGCAACAAATGTTTTCCGACGATCGGATATTGTTCCGGCTGGATGCCTAAGCTCCGGTGTTTATGGCCGATTTGCCGCACGACCGGCAAAATGGCGTCAAGCCGATCGATATAGCGCGCCGCTGCATATACCGCCGCCGCCAAAGCGCGTTGCTGCCGCCCTTGTTTTTGGTTGGCATGGTTAAACACATTCAGCAGCTCCGGATGATTGGAAAACATGAGTTCATAAAACCGTTTCGTAATCTGTTCGCCGTGCTTCTCTAATATCGGCACAGTCGATTGGACGATTTCGATCGTTTTCGGATGCAAAGTCGTAATCGCAGCCATGCTTTCCTCTCCTTAAAAACATGTATTTTTAATACATCTTTATTCAAACACGGGCGATGCCAAAAAAGCAATATTTCAAATACATCTTTAACAAATTGTTCAAAATTCCCTGTGCGCAGGCGGTATGATACAATAAAATTCGATCACGTTGTGTAAAAGGTTGTGAACGAAGATGCAGTTAACCAACTACACGGAATACGCGTTGCGCGTTCTCTTGTTTTTAGGGACGCTTGAGAAAGGAGAAAAAACGAACATTAAGGAAATTTCCACTGCGTTTTCGCTGTCTGAGCATCATTTAAGCAAAATTGTCCATGAGCTCGGCAAGCTTGGCTACATCGAAACGATCCGCGGCCGCAACGGCGGAATCCGTCTAGCCAAAAGGCCTGAGGAGATCGTCATCGGGGCGGTCGTCCGCGAGACGGAAGACAATTTGTCGCTCGTCGAGTGCTTTGCCGCCCACGGCAATGAGTGCGTCTTGACGCCTGCCTGCCGCCTTCGATTCGTTCTTCACGAGGCGCTCGAGGCGTTTTTGCGCGTGCTCGATGCGTATACGCTTGCCGATTTGTTGGAAAACCGGATGTCGCTCCGCACTTTGCTTGGGGAGCGGCGCAAACGATAAACACTCTCTATCCGAATGGCGGGGAGTGTTATTTTGTCTGTTGACAGGCACACTATAAGCAAGCATCGCCGCAGAGAAGGGAGACAGAACGATGAGACGGTACGAAGTGATTGTTATCGGCTCTAGGCTGGCCGGTCTTGCCTGCGCCTAGGAGCCCGTCCGCCGCCGTCATCGCGCGCTTGTATTTGAACGCGAACGAGTCATCGGCGGTCGCACCTCGTCCCCTTTGTTTGCCACATTTCGCATAATATATTAAGATTAGAAAGGTGTGAGAAAATCCGCAAGACTAAAGGAGGTAACAATGAAACACCAAGGAAACGCCTTACCACCTTATTTACATTGGGACAACGGGGAGCTCTGGCTCACCGAAGATGACCGCGACAATTTAAAAATCAGCTACCGCATCAAAGAGGTGATCTTTGCCGAGCCGTCCGAGTACCAGCATGTCATGATTTTGGATTCGTATGATTTCGGCCGCATGCTTGTTCTTGACGGCGTCGTGCAAACGACCTCGATCGATGGTCATATTTATAACGAAATGATCACACACGTGCCGCTGCAATTCCACCCGGACGCCAAACGGGCGCTCATCATCGGCGGCGGCGACTGTGGAGCGGCCCGTGAAGCGGCCAAGTACGCCCGCTTGGAGACCATCGACATGGTGGAAATCGACGAAAAGGTCGTCCGGGCGTGCAAAGAACATTTGCCGGCCGTCTCCGGCAACTTATCCGACCCGCGGGTGCAGTTTATTTACGGCGACGGTGTGGCGTTTGTACAAGGAAAAGAAGGAGTATACGACGTTGTGATGATCGACTCCTCCGATCCGGTCGGCCCGGCTGAAGCGCTGTTTTCGCCGGAGTTTTACACCAATGTGCACCGTGCATTAAAAGAGGACGGGCTTATGGTGTGCCAAAGCCAATCTCCGATTTTCCATTTGGATATTTTAACACGCACCTACCGCAACATTCGTGAACTGTTCCCGCACGTGCTCGTGTACACGGCGGTCGTGCCGACGTACCCGGGCGGGCTGTGGAGCTTTACGATCGGCTCGAAACGGCCGCTTGATCTCCCGGCGCAAACGGCGATTCCAAACGACACGAAATACGTTAATGATGCCGTCTTTCGCCAATGTTTTGCCTTGCCGGAATTTTTGCGTTCGGCGCTTGCGGCGAAGTAATCCGATCAGAAAGCTGTCCTCATGTGTGAAGGACAGCTTTTTTGTTTCTTGCCGCGTCTTCGGCGATGCGTTCCTTTCTTTCTTGTCTTGATAAAGAGCCCCTTTTATTGTTTGTTATCAGACAGCGCCCGTTTGGCCAGCCATGCGAGCGTCAAGTCATCGGCAGGCGGATTGTGCAGCCCGGCGCGGACATCGCGGTAATAACGCCCGAGCGGACTGTCAGCGAACAAGCTTTGCCCGCCAACGATGCGCATAGCTCCATCGACGACCTCAAGCGCGGTATTCGTGGCGACTAGCTTAACGGCGGCGAGCTCCTCTTTCATCTCGGTCCGTTTTTCCGGATAGCGATCCCATAGGTCCGCGACCGCATAGAGAAAATGATGCGCATGGATGAGCTGCCATTCCATGTCGGCGATTTTCCGCTGCACTTCAGGCGTTGTAGCAATTGGACGGGATAATGTATTCGGCCGGTACGTTTGCGCAAAGCGGAGCGCTTCATTGCGTGCGGCAATGGCGATGCCTAATGACATCTGAACAAGCCCTCCGTTCATAAAATCCATTTATGCTCCGTGATATTCTTGACCACGGCATAAAAAATAACCGCCTTCGCTTTCAGACGGCCAGGATAAGGAACAAAAACAACGTTCAAACGAGGAAAAAATGTCGGATATACCGATCATCGCCGCGATGGACAAACTCATTTTTCGCCGCGTCATATTCGTATTCCTCCTGCCAACGCTGGCCATGACGAGCGATTTGCCGCACGGCGTGAATGATCGTATACACTTCCTCATTGGTCATCGTCGGATGGAGCGATAGGCGCACCCAGCCAGGTTTGGCCAAGATGTTTCCGCCTTTGACCTCCTGAAGCAAGGCGGCTGACTGTTCTTGGTCAATGCCAAGCAAATAATGGCCGTACGGCCCGGCGCATGAGCAGCCGCCGCGCGCCTGAATGCCAAAGCGGTCGTTGAGAAGCTTGACGACGAGATTGTAGTGAAGTCCTTCGATCACAAACGAAACAATGCCAAGCCTGTCGCTTCGGTGTCCTTCGAGCACATGAACGCCAGGGATGTCCTGCAGCGCTGGTAGAAGAAGGGAAACGAGCTCTTTTTCCCGAGCGCGCATCTTCGCCACATTCATTTGTTCTTTCAGCTGAATGGCGAGCGCCGCTTTGATCGTTTGCCAAAACGGCGGCGTTCCTCCGTCCTCTCGCTCTTCAATCGCTTCCACATACTCGTAATGCCCCCATGGATCAGTCCAATATACCGTTCCACCGCCTGGATGGTCCGGCGCACGCTGGCTGTACAACCGGCTATCAAAGACAAGCACGCCGGCGCTTCCCGGCCCGCCCAAAAACTTATGCGGTGAAAAATAAATAGCATCAAGCGTTTCGAGCGGGTCGTCTGGATGCATCTGGATCGGGACGTATGGAGCAGAAGCGGCAAAATCGACGAAACAAAGCCCGCCATATTCATGCATAAGTCTCGCTAATTGATGGTATGGCGTTTCTAGGCCCGTTACGTTCGAGCAAGCGGTGAAGGCGCCGATTTTTTGCGGTCGATGGCGGTACCGTTCAAGCAGCTCACGCAAATGGTCGAGATCGACGTCTCCCCGATCCGTCGGCCGAACGGTTACCACTTCGGCCACCGTTTCCACCCACGGCAACAAATTGGAATGATGCTCCATGTGAGTGACAAAAACGACGGGCCGTTCGTCATCGGCAAGCGTCAAGCGCGGTTTCCATCGTTCCGGTACACGCCAGCCTAGCAGGCGTTGCAGTTTGTTGACGGCGCTCGTCATGCCGGCTCCTTGCATGAGCAGTACGTCCCCTTTTCCCGCACCGACATGCTGTTTAATGATTTCTTTCGCGTATTGATAGGCAAGCGTCGTTTTTGTTCCTGTGACATTCGATTCCGTATGCGTGTTGCCGACAAACGGGCCGAATTCGCGGATCAGTTTCTCTTCAATCGGCTGGTACAGTCGCCCGCTTGCCGTCCAATCGGCATAAATGAGCCGCTGTTCGCCAAACGGGGTGGAAAATGGCTGAAAGCGGCCGATCGTTCCGTCACGAAACGGACGAAAATAGGCTTCGAGCTGGCCGCCGCACGTATAGGTTGCGCTGCCGATCGTCGCACGAATCCCCATGATCATCCCCCCTTTTTCCAACCTACTCATCAGTATATGGCTCTTTGCACGTTTGGTCCGGAAGATGAGGGATGGGCAAAAAAATCCGCCTTGCTGGCGGATTTTCGATTATGATCGGCCGCAGCGAACCGGCGGATCCGTTTCCTCGGCGGACGCAAGATACTCACCGAGCCGCGCCCTCAGATCGCTCGGAAGCGGTTCGCTCGTCTGCTTCTGAAAGTTGAAGTAGACAACAGCAGCTTCTCCAACAGCGATGAGCCTTCCTGTTTCTTCTTCTACGATGCGATGAATGCATTGAAAACTTTTGTGGCCGATGCGGGAAATATTCGTTTCGATGCGAAGCCGCCGACCAAAAAATCCTTGGTTGACAAAATCGCATTTGGCGGACGCCAAAATGAAATGCCAATCGTCTGTTCTTCCTCCGTAGCTAAGCTCATCGAACAAGCGGGTCCGCGCTTCCTCCAAATAAATAAAATAGCTGATGTTGCTTAAATGTCCGAGCGCATCCGTTTCGCAAAAACGCGGGTTGACGGTGATCGTATGAGTTTTCATGGTTTTCCTCTCCCTTTCTCTACCAACTAGTCAGTATGTTGTTTTTATCATAGCTTGATTTCCGTTTGGATGCAACTTGTTTATTTTTCGAATTGATTATTTAGCACACTGTTTTAGAAGTATGGTTATCGTGAGTACGGCTTTGCTATGTCATTTCTCAACGAGAAAAACCTTGTTGCATCGATCCTGCTTTTCACTCATTGTTCCATGGATCCAAGGAATCAACGGAGTTTCACCCGCCTTTTAGGAGGCGGTGATTTCGTACAAAATCGTGCTATTCCATCTGTTTCTTAGTTAAAAAAGTTGCACGAAATGAACCTTCTTTTTTTGCTGGGGTGTAGCTGATTTGCTCGTGGCAGCCGTGTTTCACCACCCTTTTGGATGATGAATCAAAGCGATACCGCATGGCCGGGCGGGCAAACCGCCCGGCTAACCGATCCAAAGCGGCAAAAGGGCGTACCCGAGCAAGGACAGGCCGGCGCAGATGAGGGAAATGCGCAGTTTGTACTTGGCGTAGCTCAGCAAATCCATATCCATCATCGCCGCTGTCGTGATCGTCGTATCGCCAAGCGGCGACGCAAACGCGCCGAACGTTCCGCTGGCAAACACCGCGCCAATGGTGACATCGAGCGGCGCCCCGGTCGCATGGGCCAGCGCCACGCCGAGCGGCATCAACATCCCCCACGTCCCCCATGAGGAACCGATAAAATACGACAAAAAAGAGCCCGCTAAGAAGACTGAGGCCGGCACAAACGGACCGGGCAGCCAAGTCGCGAAGGTAGACGATACGTAAGCGGCAAACCCCAGCTCGCCGGCCACCCCCGAGACCGCCCATACAAGCACGAGCATGCCAATCGGCGCCATCAGCTCGTTGCCACCGGCAAAAAAATGATAAATCAGTTCAGGGAGTGACTGCCCTCGCCATACATAAAACAGGATGGAAACAAAAAGGGTCACAAACAGCGCCAAAAGCATCGCCCATGTCGCGTCGGCTTGGGAAAAAGCCGCCAGCCAGCTGTCCGCTCCTCGGCGCCAGCCGTCATAAGCAAAAAAGGCAAACGTAAGCACGATCAAGAGCGCCAATGGAACAAACAGATGCAACGGTTCACCGGCAATGAGCGACAGCTCTTTGCGCAGCCCAAGGCCGTGCAGCTCATTTATGGTTCCTTCTCCTTTTTTGCCGGGCGGCCGACCGATCCGGATGTTGAGCACCGTCGTCAACAGGCCGATGGCTAGGGCAATGATGGCAAACAAGTTGTAAGGAAGGCTGCGTAAAAACAGATCGTACGCAGATTGGCGAATTCCGTTTTGCACGAGCGCTCCGTCGACAACGGAAGTCATAAAACCGACAAACGCGGTAGCGGCCGGCAGCAACACGATGATCGGTTCGGTCGAGACATCGATCATATACGCCATGCGGCGGCGGTCAACGCGAAATTGGCGGAGCACCGCCTTCATCACCGACCCTAGCAACATAATGCGAAACATCGGCATAAAAAACGTTACCGGCACGGTCAGCCATACGAAAAAAAGCAGCCCTCGCTTTGTGCGAATGCGCCCGGAAAGCCGTTCGACAAGTCCTTTGATCCCGCCGGTAATTTGTATCATGCCGATCAGAGAGCCAAACAAATACAAAAAGAGCGCGACTTTTACATGTTCATCATCGACAAGGGCGTGCACAATAGCGGAAACCGCGCGCTCTATGGCCCCGATTACCGACCCTTCAAGGCAAAACGCCCCGACGAGCAAACCAACCACCAAGCCGGGCAGCAGTTCTTTCAGCCAGACAGCGAGTGGAATGATAAGAAGAAACGGCAACAGCGACCACCATGTCCCTTCCATGTCGGTGTCCCCCCTTTCCGATGCCGTTGTTAACAAGGATAGCCATAACGTGATTTATTTATGATTATCAATGATTATTTAGAACATAGTTTTATTTTAGTATTAAGCGGTTGAGGAAATGAAAAAGAAAAAAGCCGCGTCATAAGACGCAGCGTGGCAGCATGCGGCCGCCATCCTAGGTTAGGGAACGCACGGCCGGGCGCTGTCATTTCCGGCGCGCGAAATCGACAAACCGGAACTTGTCGAGCCGATGCCGCGATTCCGTATATTGAAACAAGGTGGCGTCGCTTAAATAGACATAGTTTTTGACGACGACGACGCGATCGTCGCCGTTGAGATCCAAATAGCGGCGGTCTTCCTCCGTCGCCGCATCGACCGACATTTCTTTTTTCGCGAAGCTGATCGGTAAATGCAGCGTTGTTTCCAAGTATTCATAAATCGAGTCTTCACAAATCTCCTCCGTCAACAGCGGCACGTGCTTTTTTAAGAAAAAGTCCTTATCCAATATGATCCGCTCCCCGCCGATTTCGCGGACGCGCACGACTTTCCACACTTCGTCTTTGCTTGAGGCGCGCAGCTGCTGTTTGAGTTCGCCATCCGGCTTGATGACAGCCAGTTCATGGACGATCGTTCGCACCGGCTGCTTCATCGTCTGCGCCAGTTCTTTAAAGCTGACCAATCCGGATACGGGAAAGTCATATTTGCCGACATCGAGCACGATCGAGCCTTTCCCTTTCATCTTTTGGATATAGCCGTGCTCGGACAACAACTGGAGCGCTTTGCGAATCGTCTCACGCGACGTCTCGAAGCGCGCAGCGAGCTCGTGTTCTGACGGCAGCTTGTCGTACGCCTTCCATTCCCCGCGGCGGATGCGGGAAATGAGGTCATGGTAAATGGTTAAATATTTGTTTTCATGCATAAGAATCACCGCTTGTATTGTATCACGGCCGGCGCAAAAGATAAACAACCGATTCATATGGGCGCAGCCGCATGCGGCGGAAATCGGTCGGTGCGTCCGAATAGTTCGCGAGCAACAATTCCGCCGTACAGTCATTCGCGCCTGCCTCCTCCGGCAGCACAAACGTCGTTTCAACAGGATAAAAATTGTTGACAACAAGCAGCTTTTCCCGATCGCCATGACGCATATAGGCGAAAAGATGCGGATCATCCGCAAGCAGCAGCTCATAGCGGCCGGTCGTAATGATGTCATACTGTTTGCGCAGCTCAATCAGCCGTTTATAGTGGTAAAAAATTGAGTCACGATCGGCAAGCGCTTGTTTCACGTTAATGCGCCGGTAGTTGTCGGCGACGCGAATCCACGGCGTGCCGGATGTAAACCCGGCGTGCGGGCTGTCGTCCCATTGCATCGGCGTACGTGAATTGTCGCGCGATTTTCGCTGCAAAATGTCGATCACTTCTTGCTCGCTTTTGCCTTGCGCTCGCAAAATTCGGTACATGTTGAGCGACTCTACGTCGCGATAGTCACGAATATCCGTGAATTTCGGATCGGTCATGCCGATTTCTTCGCCTTGGTAAATGTATGGCGTTCCTTGCATGAGATGAATCGTCGTCGCCAGCATTTTCGCTGATTCTTTCCAATACGTCCTGTCATCGCCATAGCGCGACACGATGCGCGGTTGGTCATGGTTGCACCAAAAGAGCGCATTCCATCCCCCGCCTTCGTGCATCCGGACTTGCCATTCGGACAAAATGCGTTTTAACGCGAGAAAATCGAACGGAGCGACCGTCCACTTTTCCCCGTTCGGGTAATCGACTTTCAAGTGATGGAAATTAAACGTCATATTGAGCTCATGGTTTTCCGGGTTCGTGTAACGAATGCAATGATTGATCGTCGTTGACGACATTTCCCCGACGGTCATGATGTCGTATTTGGAAAACACCTCGCGATTCATTTCCTGCAAAAATTCATGAATGCGCGGCCCGTCCGTATAAAAGCGGCGCCCGTCCCCCGGCGGCACCGAACCGTCGTCATCCGGGAAGCGCTGATCTTTGGACAGCAAGTTGATGACATCCAACCGAAAGCCATCGACCCCTTTTTTCAGCCAAAAATGCATCATGTCATAAAGGCGGCGGCGCAGCTCTTCGTTTTCCCAGTTCAAATCGGCTTGCGTCACATCGAACAAATGCAAGTAATATTGGCCGGTTTGTTCGTCGTATTCCCACGCCGAGCCGCCAAATTTCGACTGCCAGTTGGTTGGCGGTCCGCCGTCCGGTTTCGGGTCGCGCCAAATGTAAAACGAACGGTATGGGTTCGTTTTTGAAGCGCGCGCCTGCTGAAACCATTCATGGTCGGTCGACGTATGGTTGACGACCATGTCCATTACCAACTTCATGCCGCGCGCGTGCACTTCGTGGAGCAGACGATCAAAATCGTCCATCGTTCCGTATGCGGGATGAATGCGGAAATAATCGCTGATATCATAACCGTTGTCGCGCTGCGGCGACGCGTAGATCGGCGTCAGCCAAATGACATCGATGCCCAGTTCTTTCAAGTAATCGAGCTTTTCGATCACGCCCGGCAAATCGCCGATGCCGTCTCCATTCGTGTCGCGGAAGCTCTTCGGATAAATTTGATAAACGACCGCCTTTTTCCACCACGGTGTTGTTGACACGTCTCTTCACCTCGTTCGTTGACTTCAACAATGAATGAAAAGCATACCATTGGCGTTAGCGGCCAATGGTATGCCAGCGAATGCATCCTTTGCCTCGATGAAGGCGAGCGGTTAGCGTGCGATTTTGCGCACTTTGCCGAAAACAAACGTCAGCACAAACGGAACCGCAATCGCGATCGCCATGCCGATAAAGAACGGCGTCCACTTTTGCGGCACGATCGACAAGAAGCCCGGCAGGCCGCCAACGCCGATCGATGGAGCGATGACTTGATTGAGCGTGATGAACATGCCGGCGATCGCCGCTCCGGTCATCGCCGCGATAAACGGGAAGCGAAAGCGCAAATTGACCCCGAACATTGCCGGCTCCGTGATGCCAAGATAGGCCGAGACCGCTGACGTGAACGACAAGCCGCGCAGCTTTTCCTCTTTCGCCACAAACATCATCGCCAACGCCGCCGAGCCTTGGGCGATGTTTGACATGACCAAAATCGGCCAAAGGAACGTGCCGCCCGTATTGGCGATCAGCTGCAAGTCAACCGGCAAGAACGTATGGTGCATCCCGGTGACGACGAGCGGCGCATACAGCGCTCCATACAACAATCCTCCAAGCGCCGGAACCGTGTCAAAAATCGTGACAAACAAGTGGGTAATGGCGTTGCCGATCGCAAACGTGATGGGTCCGATGGCGATGAACGCCAAAAAGCCGGTAATGAGCAACGCAAGCGGCGCGACAAGCAACAGCTGAAACGCATCCGGAATGCGCTTGCGCAAAAACAGCTCCAGCTTTGCCAGCACGTAGGAAGCGACCAACACTGGCAGCACTTGCCCTTGGTAGCCGACCTTTTGCACTTCAAAGCCGAACAAGTTCCAAACTGGAATCTCTCCTTTTTCTTTCGCCGCTCCCCAGCCCCAAGCATTGAGCAAATCGGGGTGGACGAGCATCAAACCAAGGACAATCCCCAAGAGCGGGCTGCCGCCAAATTTCGTCACCGCTGACCAGCCGATCAACCCAGGCAGGAAGACAAACGCCGTATTGGCGATCAAGTTGATCATGTTCGCCAAATCGGCCCATTCTTTGTGCACCTCGACAAACGATTTCCCTTCGTAAAAAATGCCTGGGCCTGTCAACACGTTGTTAATCCCCATCAACAAACCGGCGGTGACGATCGCTGGCAAAATCGGGATGAAAATGTCCGCGAGCGTCTTAATGGCTCGCTGCAGCGGATTGAGCTTCGCTTCCGCCGCGTCTTTGATTTCCTGCTTCGTTGCCCGACCGATGCCAGTCAGTTCAACCAAATCGTCATACACTTTATCGACAAGCCCTTGGCCGATGACGACTTGAAACTGGCCGTTGGCCGAAAACGCCCCTTTGACGACATCGATGCGCTCGAGCGCTTCTTTATCGACGTTTCCTTCCTCTTTGAGCGCAAACCGAAGCCTTGTTACACAATGCGTAGCGGCGACGATGTTGTCCTTGCCGCCGACGGCTTCGACAATTTGCGCGGCTGCTTGTTGGTATGCCCCCATGATGAATGCCTCCTTTTTTCTTTCTCGTCTTCCGATTGCGCGAAAACATGAGCGGCAAAGCGGCCGCCAGACGCCCATCGATGGTTGCGGTATTTTGCGCGAAATCACCGGCCTCCTAGCGGAAAACAAGCGAGTTTACCGCTTCCCTGCCTTCTAAATCGCTTTCAGCAATCGGTTTCAAAAAACTTGTATATACATCATGAACATAGTTTATCTTGTATATACAAGTTTGTCAACACGTTTCGATATGAATGTTTCTTTTTCGACAACCGATGGGGGTTCTTTTCCCATTTCCACTTCTTTTGTTATCTTTTGTCAAACAGCAGGAAAATCTACAGCCAAACGGGAAAAAACATAGTGAATCACTACCGAAGCGAGAAAGGATGAAGACAACGCCATGAAAACGTATACCTTGCGCGAAGCAGCCAAAAAAATTGGAGTCACCGCCCGCGATTTAAAACAGTGGGAAAAACAGTTCGCCGGATCGATCACCATCCCGCGCGCCCCGGGAGGAGCGCGTCTGTATAATGACGAGCTGATCGAACGGTTTCGCCATATCCGCGCGTGGCTGGAAGACGGCCGCCGACCGGCCGAAGTAGCGGACATGATTAACCAGCTGGACGCCCAACAAGCCGAACCGGCTGGCGAACGAACCGCTCCGACGGACACAACGGTGATGGAAGGGGAAATCATTGATCCCCCGCGCCTGTTGCATCAAGGGATGCCATACATAGCTGAACAGCTGGCGGCCCGGCTCAAAGACGATCTCGTCCGCGCTTTGAAACAGGAAACGAATCGCACCATTGAGCAAGCGATGGGCGAGGTGAAAGATCGGCTGGACTCACTCGCCGATCAAACGGCCGCGGCCGCCGAAACCGTGCGCTGCTCGCTCCGTGATTATGAAGACGCGTGGCAGCAAAAAACCGAACAGCTCCATGAACATTTGGAAACCGTTGTCGCGATCTGCCGTGAAGAGAAAGCGAGACAAGAGGAGGAGCGCAAACGGTTGGAGCAGCGCATTTTGGAGCGGGAGAAAGCGTTCCGCGAACTCGTTTTGTCCTTCCGCCAAACAGCGGCCAGCAGCGCCGCCACCCGTGCCCACAAATGGTGGAAATTTTGGTGAAAGAACGGTTTCGCTCCGGTGACGCACAAGAGTTTCCGCCAACAAAAACGACAAACGGAGCGGCGGGCCATAAAGGATGGCCAAAGCAGCACGATGCACAAGAAACGTTCATTGACGATAGGAGAGATGAAAAAGCGGGGCTGGCCGAAAAGGTTGTCTGCCTTCAAGATCGGCACAACCGATCATGCGGGAGAAGCAGTCAGCATGTATATAGAACAACAAAAGAGGGATCCCGATCCTTTTGGGATACCCTCTTTTTACTATATAAGTTGCAATAAACAATTTCCGATTGTTCATTTCGGTTCATCTAAATACAAGCTGATATGATATAACGTGGCTAGTGATGAGCTGGATGTAAAACAAAATTTCAACTTATCTAGGAGGCTGGTGAAAAACCGCTGTCACACCCCAATCATCCCATTTTCATGAAAAGAAGGCTGTTTCTACGAGGTTTCTCTAATTGAGAAATGGGTGGAAGCAGTAGTATTTTGCACGAAATCACCGGCCTCCTAGCATTCCGCCATCATCGCCGCCGGCTCTCCGCCACATGCCGTTTGATGGCTTCGATCAAGCCTTCTTCTTCCTGTTTGGTGACATCGAGGCGGATGCCGTAATAGTGAATGCGGGCAAACGGCTTTTCCCAAACGAGCTGACCGCGGACGCGCAACGCAGCCCCGCCCAAAACAAGCGACACGTCCACCCAAGAGCCTCCGCCGGAAAACGGAAGGGGGCGATCTGCTTCCACCTTCAAGCCGTGCGGACTGATGTCATGCACCAAGACTTCATATCGGCCATCAGCCGCCGTCAATTCTGCCGGCAGCGGCTGGCCAAACTGGTAGCGGAACGGTTCTTGCCGTCTAAACCTCATTTTTATCCCCCTTCGCTGATCCTTGCCGGCGGTTCTTTCCACACATCGACGACCGCCCCGGCCTCATCGATGTCAATGACAAATGAGCCGGTGCCATAGCGGTCGGACAAGCGAAGCGAAGCGACCTCCACCATCTCGACGACCCCTTTTTCCGTCCGCAGCCCGATTCGCTCCTCGTCGCGAGCGACAACGGCGCCAACGACACGATGCGGATTGGATTTCACTTCACGAATCACGCTGATCCCACGCTTGGCGCGCGATGACGGCTCAAACTCAGCAAGCGCCATCTTTTTGACCGCCCCACGCTGCGTGACGACAACAAAGCACCCGCTGCCATCAGGAGGAAACGGGCAGGCGGCGGCGACAACATCCCCGTCTTTCAACTGAATGCCTTTCACTCCCGCAGCCCGCACACCGACGAAGCTGATCTCCTCTTCCGGAAACAAAAGCGCATACCCCCCGTGCGTCGCCAGCCAAAGACGGCCGCGCCCATCCGTCCGATAGACGGCGACGACCTCGTCCTCCTCTTTTACGTTGACCGCGACAAGTGGGCGATGGTAGCGCTGCACTTGATATTGAGCAAGCTCAGTCCGTTTCACCAATCCTTGCTTGGTCACGAACACGAGCTGATCAGCCGTTTCAAATGAAGATACCGGCACCGCCGCCACCAGCTCGTCATCGCGCTCAAGCGGAATGAGATGGGAAATATGCTGGCCGACGTCTTTCCAACGAATGTCCGGAAGCGTGTGCACCGGGCAATATAAGTAGTAACCGCGGCGGGTGAAAAGCAAGAGCACATCGGTCGTATTCATCTCCAGTTGGCCAAGCAGCCGATCCGTTTCCTTCATGCCGATATCCTGGCCGTTGGAGGCGCTGTAGGAACGATAACTCGTCCGCTTCACATATCCTTCTTTCGTCACCGTGACGATCACGTCTTCGGCCGGAATGAGCGCTTCGACGTTCACCTTCAGCTCCTCGATTTCCTCTTCAATGACCGTTCGCCGCTCATCGGCGTATCGCTTTTTCATCGCCTTCAGCTCTTTTTTGATGACGCTAAGCAGCTTCTTTTCATCGGCGAGAATCGCTGTAAGTTCCGCAATCGCTCGCTCCAGTTCTTCCGCTTCTTGACGAAGCGCCGTAATGTCGGTGTTCGTCAACCGGTACAGCTGGAGCGTCACGATCGCTTCGGCTTGCGCTTCAGTGAATCCGTAATGAGCCATCAGCCGGTCTTTGGCATCGCGCTTGTCGCTTGCAGCGCGAATCGTTGCGATCACCTCATCCAAAATGGAAAGCGCCCGAATCAAACCGTCAACGATGTGCTTGCGCTCGTTCGCCTTTTTCAGCTCAAAATGGGAGCGGTTTGTGACGACCTCTTTCCGGTGCGCGATGTAGGCATCCAATAGTTCGGGCAAGCTCATCAGCTTCGGCCGCCGCTCGTGGATCGCCACCATGTTAAAATTGTATGGCACCTGCAAGTCGGTGTTTTTGTACAAATAGTTGAGAATCGCTTCGGCATCGGCGTCTTTTTTCAATTCGATGACGATCGACAGCCCGTTCCGATCCGTCTCATCGCGGACGTCGGCGATGCCGTCCAGCTTTTTGTCGAGGCGGAGCTCGTCGATTTTTTTCACCAAATAGGCTTTGTTGACCTCATACGGGAGCTCGGTGATGACGATCTGTTGTTTTCCCCCTCTCGCCTGTTCGATGGCGGCTTTCGCGCGGATGATGATTTTTCCGCGCCCGGTCTCATATGCTTTGCGAATCCCGTCTTTCCCTTGGATGATGCCGCCGGTCGGAAAATCGGGGCCGGGAAGCACGGTCATCAGCTCATCCACCGTGCAATCGGGACGGTCGATCCGCATTAGAACAGCGTCAATCACCTCGCCGAGCGCATGCGGCGGAATGTCGGTCGCGTAGCCCGCCGAAATCCCGGTCGAGCCATTGACGAGCAAGTTGGGAAACATCGCCGGCAGGACGGTCGGCTCCTTTACGGTATCATCAAAGTTCGGAACGAACGGGACCGTCTCCTTGTCGATATCGCAAAGCAGCTCGGCGGCCATCGCTGACAGGCGCGCTTCCGTGTAGCGCATCGCCGCCGGCGGGTCGCCGTCGATGCTGCCGTTGTTGCCGTGCATTTCAATAAGCACGTTGCGCAGCTTCCACTCTTGGCTCATCCGCACCATCGCTTCATACACCGATGAATCGCCGTGCGGATGAAAGTTGCCGATCACGTTTCCGACCGTTTTCGCCGCCTTGCGAAACGGCTTGTCCGCCGTGTTGCCATCGATGTACATCGCATACAAAATGCGGCGCTGCACCGGTTTCAGCCCATCGCGCACATCGGGCAGCGCCCGGTCTTGGATAATGTATTTGCTGTAGCGTCCGAAACGGTCGCCCAGCACATCTTCTAACGGCAATTCCAACAATCGTTCTGCCATCATCATTCTCCTTTCCGAACGAACCTCAGCGTCAAAAAGGCGGCTTTACGCCGCCATCAGCCGATCCAGCCCGGCTCTTCCTCAAGCCCGAAGGCGACGTGCGTTTCGATCCATTTGCGGCGCGGCTCCACTTTGTCGCCCATGAGCGTCGTCACCCGCCGTTCGGCGCGGGCGGCGTCTTCAATGCGGACGCGGATCAACGTGCGCGTCTCGGGATTCATCGTCGTTTCCCACAATTGATCGGCGTTCATTTCGCCAAGCCCTTTGTAGCGCTGAATCGTGTAGCCGCGGCCCATTTTTTTCGTGATCTCGCGCAGCTGCTCATCGGTCCAGGCGTACTCGACCGTTTCTTTTTTGCCGCTTTTCTTGCTGATTTTGTAAAGCGGCGGCAAGGCGATGTACACTTTCCCCGCTTCAATGAGCGGACGCATGTAGCGGTAAAAAAACGTGAGCAGCAGCACTTGGATATGAGCGCCGTCCGTGTCGGCATCGGTCATAATGATCACTTTGTCGTAGTTGACGTCTTCTAGCGAAAAATCGGCCCCAACGCCGCCGCCAATGGCGTGGATGATCGTATTGATTTCCTCGTTTTTCAAAATGTCGCCCAATTTCGCTTTTTCTGTGTTGATGACTTTCCCGCGCAGCGGAAGCACTGCCTGAAAGCGGCGGTCGCGCCCTTGCTTCGCCGAGCCGCCCGCCGAATCCCCTTCGACTAAGTACAGCTCATTTTTCAGCGGATTGCGCCCTTGCGCCGGTGTCAGCTTGCCGCTTAACACCGCCTCTTTCCCTTTCCGCTTTTTGCCGCTTCTCGCTTCCTCGCGCGCTTTGCGGGCCGCCTCGCGCGCCTGATACGCCCGGATCGCTTTTTTCACGAGCATCGCGCTGATGTCCGGGTTTTCTTGCAGGAAGTATGTCAGCTGCTCGGAGACGACCGCATCGACGGCGGAACGCGCTTCGCTCGTCCCGAGCTTGCCTTTCGTTTGCCCCTCAAACTGCAGCAACTGCTCGGGAATGCGCACGGAAACAATCGCTGACAATCCTTCACGAATATCGGTTCCTTCCAAATTTTTATCTTTTTCCTTAAGCAAACCGACACGGCGGGCGTATTCATTAAAGACGCGGGTCATCGCTGTTTTCGCCCCCGCCTCGTGCGTGCCGCCGTCTTTCGTGCGCACGTTGTTGACAAACGACAGCACTTGTTCCGAATAGCCATCATGAAACTGGAACGCAAACTCCACCTCGATGCCGTTTTGTTCGCCGGCAAAATAGACGACAGGATGGAGCACATCTTTTTCCTCATTCAAGTACGCAACAAACGCTTCAATCCCGTTTTCGTAATGAAACACTTCGCGCATGCCGGTTCGTTCGTCGACGAGCTCGATTTTCAGCCCTTTTAACAAAAACGCTGATTCGCGCAGCCGTTCGCTCAACGTTTCGTAATCAAACACCGTCGTGCTGAAAATCGTTGGGTCCGGCTTGAACTGGATGATCGTCCCGGTTTTGTTTGTTGTCCCGATTTTTTCAAGCGTCGTCACCGGCTTGCCGCCGTTTTCAAACCGCTGCTGGTAGATGAAACCATCGCGGTGGATCGTAACGACCAGCCATTCGGACAAGGCGTTGACGACCGACGCCCCAACTCCGTGCAAACCGCCGCTCGTCTTATACCCCCCTTGGCCGAACTTGCCGCCGGCGTGAAGCACCGTCAAAATCACTTCCGGCGTCGGCTTGCCAAGCTTGTGCATTCCGACGGGCATGCCGCGCCCTTCGTCCAAAACCGTGATGCTGTTGTCTTTATGTATTTGCACGAAAATGTAGTTTCCGTATCCGGCCAGCGCTTCATCGACCGAATTGTCAACAATTTCATACACTAGATGATGCAAGCCGCGGCTGTCCGTGCTGCCGATGTACATCCCCGGCCGCTTCCTGACCGCCTCAAGTCCTTCCAACACTTGAATGGCCTCTTCGTTATATTCATACACCGATTGTTTTGCCACAACGCCACCCCTTCCTACCCAAAACAAGAACATCTGTTTCTGTTTTATTGTACCATAAAATGCCCGGCTGTCCATCGTCTTTTGACGCGGTCCGACAAAATCAGACAAACGCACGAAAAAAACGAAAGGACCATCTTGAACAAGATGGCCGTTTCATCGATCAAGCACGTCTGGTGAGCGCGTGTTCCACTTTAATGCAACGGTCCATAATGACCGTGTAGCCTTTTTCTTTCAAAAACCGATACGCCTCTTCGTTGACGACGCCAAGCTGCGCCCAAAACACGTCCGCGTCGATTTGCACAAACTCGCGAGCCAGCTCGGGCAAATGCTCAGAGCGGCGGAACACATCGACAATGTCGACATGGCCGTCAATATCGGTCAATCGATCGACCGCCGGAATGCCTTCCCACTCGTCGATCATCGGGTTGACCGGAATGATTTCGTAGCCAGCGTCTTTCATCGCTTTCGCCACCATATACGACTCGCGCTCCGGATTGTTGGACAAACCGACCACGGCGATCCGTTTCGCCTTGCGCAAAATCGCGCCGATTTCCTCCCGGCTCGGGTTGACAATGGACATCCGGGTTCTCTCCTTCCTTGATTCTCCTTCTTGCTGTACTAGTTTCGCGATGGGTAACGAAAAATCCTTCTAACTTCTAATCAATGAAGCGAAAAATCGCCGTTGGGTGCTCCCTCCCAGTGGCATGCAGAGCCATGAACACTGCCAGTGCCGCCCAAACATCGACAGAAAAGCCGGCTCCACGATGTCTTCCGCTTTCGTTTTCCAAAGCCGCTTGACATTCCACACGCCAAAAAGCGGGGGATTGTTGGTGCGTTCGCACCCTCATCCATTTCCGGTTCGGACAACGCCCCCGTCCCATCGGGTTCGATCGTTGCGCTCGCTTTCATCCTACATCGAAAGAAGCGGGGGTTCCCGCTCTCTTATGAACGTCCTTTTCACGTGTAGGAGCGCCGGCCTTCTCGGCGCAAAAGGAAGAACGCAGCCGGCAACAAACGCTAAAATCTCCCCGACCGAAAAATGGAATAAAGCAGCCAACCAAATAGAAAAGCGGCCGCCCCCAATCCGATTTCAACAGCAGGAATGTTCCATAGCAGCGTCGACGGCCGCCCGAGCGAGGAAGCGATCATCAGCCCGGCAAGGACGATGCTCAGCGAAAGAAGAACGATGCTGAACGACAGCCGGTTCGCCATCTGATCGAGCTTTCGCAGCAGCGTTTCCAAATCAGGCGCCGTGATCTCCAGCCGCAGCTTGCCGTGCCGCATCATTTTCGTCCATCCCTTTACGCTGTCCGGCAAGCGAAGCAGCCATTTGCCGTAGTCGAAAATCCGTTTCCATGCCGTTTCCACTACGCGATCAGGTCGAAGCCGCTCTTTCAGCAACTTTCTCCCAAACGGTTCGGCCACATCGATGATGCGAAACTGCGGATCGAGCATCTCCACAACCCCTTCGACCGTCAACAGCGCTTTCCCTAACAGCGTCAAGTCGCTTGGAATGCAAATGCCGTGGCGAAACGCCACGGTAAGCAAATCCTCAACGGCTTCCCCGAGACTGATGTCACTAAGCGGCACGCGATAATATTTTTCCCGCAGCTCATCGATATCATCGCGCAATGTTCCTTCATCCACCTCATCCGGAACAAGCCCCAGCCCATAAATCGCGTTCAACACCCCATCTGTGTTTTGCCGCATCAAGGCGATGACAAGCGTGGAAAGGTGATGCTTGACATTGGGGCGGAGGCGCCCCATTAAGCCGAAATCAATAAAAGCTAGCACGCCGCCGGGAAGCACAAACACATTCCCGGGATGGGGATCGCCATGAAAAAACCCATGTTCGAACATTTGCTTCAGCATGGAAGCAGCCAAGCGCTCGGCCAGCGCTTGTAACGAATAGCCGCTCTCTTTCAGCCGCTCGATTTCCCCGAGCTTCACGCCGTCGATGTATTCCATCGTCAATACCCTTTTCGTTGTATATTCCCAAAAAACGCCCGGGACATACAGCGACGGATCATCGGCAAATAGATGGGCAAACGTTTCGGCATGGCGCGCCTCAACTGTATAATCGAGCTCCTGCCGCAGCGATTTCGTTAACTCATCGACGATCTCAGACAGCCGGTAAGATGCCGCCCACTCGAGACGCCGTTCCGCCAACACGGCCAAATCTTGTAAAATGTCCAAGTCCGTCTCCATCTGCGCGGCAATCCGTGGGCGCTGCACTTTCACCACAACGGCTTGTCCGGAAGGGAGAACGGCCCGATGCACTTGCCCGAGCGAAGCGGCAGCGAGCGGCATTTCCGCAAATGACCGAAAAAGCTTCTCCAGCGAATCGCCCAACTCGGTTTCCACAATTCGGCGCACCTCCGAAAACGGAAACGGCGGAACTTGGTCTTGCAGCTTTTCGAGCTCTCGAATGATCGGACTTGGAAGCAAATCCGGGCGCGTACTGGCGATTTGTCCGAGCTTAATAAACGTCGGGCCGAGCTCCTCAAGCACAAGACGGAGCCGCTCCGCGACCGTTTTTCCCTCCTTTTTTCCTTGCTCCGCTCTCCATCGCGGCGGCAGCGAAAGAAACGAAGAAAAGCCGAGTTCATCGACGATCATCCCGAATCCGTGCCGAAGCAAGGCGACGGCGATCTCGTGATACCTTCCGATATGGCGCATTCGTTTTCCGATCATCCGAACATCTCTCCTAAGGCGGCAAAAAACGAGCGGGCAGGCCGCATCGGTTTACTGCCCGCTTTGTTCCTTTTCTTCAAGGCGGCGGATCCGCTCCTCGAGCTGCCGCACGTCTTCTTTTGTCGCCAAGTCCAGTTTATCGATGACCTGCTTGATTTGCTCGCGCACAAGCCGCTGCACTTCCGTTTTCCGCGCCTCCGTCTGCTGTTTCCATTGATCGATCACTTCCTTCGATTCGTCAAGCGACAACTCCCCTTTTTTGACCAGCTCATCAATGATCTTTTCCGCTTGTTCTTTGCTAGCGATCGCAAGCCCAAGCCCGAACGCCAAACCTTTTTTCAAAATGCTCATGCCGTTTTCCTCCTTTCCTCTTTCCTTTATAGTACCATTATTTGGCGGGTCATGTCGAGCGAGCGACTAAAGCGGGGAGGTTTTCCCTATTTCTCCCGCCAACAGACGGTCAAATCGCTTACAGAAAACAGCCGCAGAGAGATATTCCTCTCCCTCAAGCCATGAACCCCCCGCTGCCGCGCATGACTCACCGCAACCGTTCATGAGCAAGCCTAGCTCTCCTAGCATGAACATGACGATGCAAGGCGGCGCATTTTCACAGAAAGATTCATGGGCAACGCTTTCCCGTCCAACCAGGCATGAAAATCTCTACTCACGGACGCGGGATTTTCACGAAAAAAGACGGCAAGGATCGCCCTTGCCGTCTTTCATATCGGATGGGCCTAAGTGGACTTGAACCACCGACCTCACGCTTATCAGGCGTGCGCTCTGACCAGCTGAGCTATAGGCCCGTTTATGGGGAATAAAAATGGAGGGGGACGGATTCGAACCGCCGAACCCAAAGGGAGCGGATTTACAGTCCGCCGCGTTTAGCCACTTCGCTACCCCTCCATAATGACGATGCCGACTGCAGGACTTGAACCCGCAACCTACTGATTACGATTCAGTTGCTCTACCAATTGAGCTAAGTCGGCACAATATAGATCAAGAAGCTGACTCGTTGTTAAGCTTGTGCCTCTTCCTCTACTCGCTTATTCAAGGAAGACGAATGCGTCGAGGCAACTCGCAGTTAATTCGATGAAGCCGATGCTCGTCTCTACCAATTGAGCGAAGTCGGCACAATATGCGACTTTATATGGCGGAGGAGGAGGGATTCGAACCCCCGCGGGCTGTGACACCCCTATCGGTTTTCGAAACCGACCCCTTCAGCCAGACTTGGGTACTCCTCCGTAACTGTTTGGAGCGATGCGGTCGAGAGGACTTGAACCTCCACGGGGTCGCCCCCACTAGGCCCTCAACCTAGCGCGTCTGCCATTCCGCCACGACCGCATGGAAATGGAGCGTAGGGGATTTGAACCCCTGACCTCTTCGCTGCCAGCGAAGCGTTCTCCCCCTGAACTAACGCCCCATGATGGTGGAGTATACTGGGATCGAACCAGTGACCCCCACGCTGTCAACGTGGTGCTCTCCCGCTGAGCTAATACTCCACAGCATTGCCTAGCAGCGACCTACTCTTGCAGGGGCGCTGGCCCCAACTACCATCGGCGCTGGAGGGCTTAACTTCCGTGTTCGGGATGGGAACGGGTGTTTCCCCTCCGCTATCACCACTAGGCAATGGCGACGATATTTATTATAAACCAATCAAAATATTTGTCAAGTTTTTTTGCTCTTTTTTCTTTCATGCTTTGAGCATCGGAACGACAATATGAAATTTACTATAAAAAACCGAAAGAGTCAACACCATTTTTCCTCTTTTCGATATGCGCCGTCTCGTTTTGGAAAGTTCTTGTCATCACCTTCGTTGTGCGCGTATAATAAAAGAAACGGAAACGTACAATAAAGCAGGGCACTGGCGGCCACCAATGCCCTGCATGCACAGCCGCTGCAAGAAGCGCAGTGGCCCAAGCTTCGGGCATCGTAACCTACCCTCGCCTCGGCCTAGCAGGGTGGGTTACTTTTTGTCTTTTGCGACGGCGATCACCGCAACGACGAGCGACGCAAACGCAATCATAAGCGTCAGCGCATCGGCAATCGTCACCATCAGCACCACCCCCTTTCATTCAGGGAGTGGCCACTGCCCACCCTGCATCTGGCTATGCATGTTTCATTATACCATCAAATCCGGAAAATACGAATATACATTCGTATCTTCAATGCAAATTAGGAATGTTTCCCTACCTGAACCTCCTGTCTTACCTCGCTGGCCTCTTCTCCGCCTTCTTTCTAGTTCTGATCACCGTTTGAAAACTCCGCTGTTTTCATCAGGCGCTCGAAAAGGTCGGTGAAAACCAACTGTTTCCCTTGATCGATGAGCGAACGTGTGGAAAGCAGAACGGATGCTGCAAGGGTTTTCTATTTAAGAAATAGTCCGCACCCTCGCCTTCCCGTCGCGTTGTCGCGTTCTAAACTTTCTGCAAGGGTTTTCTATTTGAGAAATAGTGCCATGAAGCGGCGTTCTCCCTTCAATCACCCACTCTCGAAAAATGATTTGTATAAAATCCGCGTTTTTCCGAATAATGACCATAGACAAATCTCGCTGTTCCAAGGAGGAAAACAAGTGGAGCAGGCAAGGCAGACTCGCGTGCATCGATGGTTATTGCTGATTGTCGCCGCCGTGTTTGTCTGGTCGGCCATTCGCCCGGCTAGCTATGCAGTCTGGGCGCTTGAAGTCGCCCCAGCGCTGATTGGGCTTGCGATGGTGATCGCTCTATACCGGCGTTTTCCGCTGACAACGATGTCATATGTCATCATCGCCATGCTGGCGATCCTCATGTTGATCGGCGGCCATTACATTTACTCCAAAGTTCCCTTTTTCAACTGGATCAAAGAGGCGTTCCATTTCGAACGCAACCATTACGATCGGTTTGGTCATTTCCTCAAGGGGACGTTCGCCATCGTCCTAAGGGAGATCGTGCTGCGGAAAACCCTGCTGCCGCGCGGCGCTTGGCTTTTCACGATCGTCACAAGCATGTCGCTCGCCATCGCTGCCCTGTATGAAATCATCGAATGGCTCGTGTCCATGATCTCCAAAGGGGGAAAGGCATCAAAAGACTTTTTGGGCACGCAAGGCGACATTTGGGACACGCAATGGGATATGCTATGTACATTGAGCGGGACGCTGGTGGCTCTATGGTTGCTCGCAAAGTGGCACGACCGGCAGCTTGTGCGGTTGGATCAGTCCCACAGCTAGAAGGCTGGTGATTTCGTGCAAAATACTGCTGATTCCATCTGTTTCTCAATTGGATAAACCTAGAATAATCAGCTTTCTTTTCTGAATGAAAATGCCGCCGAATCGTGTGTGACAGCGGTTTTTTTACCGGCCTTCTAGGCTCATCATCTAGCGGCTTCCTCTGCCAATGAGGAAGCCGCTGTTTTTTATTGCACTTTATACAAATAAATCGTCCATGCCGATTCATCGGAGGTGAATACGCGCTCAAGCCCCAGCCCGTTCTCAGCGGCGTTGTCGATCGGAACGGCGGAAAAAATATAGCGGCCGCCCATGTTTTTTAACTGTTCCGTATTCAGCTGCAAATTCTTCAGCCGCTGTTTCGCATGTTTCGTGAACATGTACCGTTTTCCAAGTTCCGCCGTAAAGACGTAGCAGCGCCCGCCCCATTCGTCAAAATACGTGCGGATCGTTTTGCTTTTCGCCAGTTCACGTTCAATGATTTGGCGGAACTCGTATTTGTAGGACAATGGGTAAAAGTTGTTGTACGTATCAAGCGTGTAAAACCCGTTGTATTGGGCGATGGCCGGATGAAGGCCGATGCTGACGACGCGGTACTCGGATACGGGAAGCCCGATGTATTGTTTGATTTGTTGAAACTGTTCTTCCGCATAAAATTGTTTCACCGTCGGTTCATAACGGGAGACGAGTTCCTCGTTAAGCAAAAACACGAGGATGATTTGCGCTGCCAGCAACCGTTTCGCCCACGTTTTCCCCTTTTCGCTCGATTGCCAGATGATTTTCAACGCCAGCGCAAACTGCACATATATGATGAGCGGACGCAAAAAATGGAAGCGGGCGAAGTTAAACGTATCTAAAAAATGAAACCGCTCGGTCAGCGGCAGCCACCCTTTATAAAACCAAAAGGCGTACCAAGCCGACAGCGCGAAATTCAGCCCAAACAAGAAAAGAAACACTCGTTCCTCTTTCCATCGTTGGTTAGCGAAAACGAGGAACAATGCGATGAACCAGGCCGGTAAAATAAACAACGTATGCTCGGTCATGACATGATGATGGCCGAGAAGAAAGTTTTTCCACGTTAAACGGACACAATGCCAAAACGTCAGGCGCGCGTGAAAGTACTCATCCCGGCTTGTCGGCTCGTCTTCCCATAAAAACGAGTACACAAGCCGGTACTCAACTAGCAAATAAAGCAGCGTCATATACGCGATGGAAAGGAAAAAACGGATGTTCCATCCCTTTCCGCGCAGCACATCCAAAAGCCAAAGCACGCCCATGGCGACAAGAAAGAAAAAGAAACCGAGCACAAAACTCGAATAGAACGGAAGAAGCGTCAGCACGGCGACATTTTTCCACGACCGCTCTCCCTTCCGGATGTTCAAAAACGCCCAAAGCGCAAGCGGCATGCCTAACGTGCTTAACATCCCTGACGGCCAAAACAGCGTCAGCGCAAAGGCGAGCGCCACACCGATGCGAACAGCCATCCACCGCCGCTCAGGCAGGAAATGTGTTTTCAACAACAAATACATGCCCAAAAACGCCACCACTCTTGTGATCGTCTGGCTGAGCGCATAGGCGGTCATCGTGGGAAACAGAGCGTGCAGCCAGACGATGCCGGTCAACTCCGAGCCAAGGGCGTTTCTCGACAATTCGCCGTTAGCGATTTGCGGAATGTTCGCATCAAGCGGCCCGGTGATTTGCCCGCTTTCGGCGAGCACTTTATACCAGGCGATGTTGGAATCCAAATTATCGTGGACGCGAATGTGCGCATTCTCGCCAAGGATAAACAGCGGGGACACATAAAGGGCGATGACGCCAAGCGCGAAAAGGATCCATCGCCGTTCGCTTTGTGCGGCCATCAGCATCACGCTCCTATCTCTACAATTTCCGTGAAAATGCCGAACTGGCGCGAGATTTTCATTCCTAGGTGGAGGGCAAAACGTTGCCCATGGATCTTTTCTGTGAAGTGGTTTACCCGTATTGTAGCAAGTTTCGCTACGACCACAACATTTTTTAATGTTGCAAATGTTGAGCGAACCCTTGATACAACTACTTCGATGATTCCGACTGGGCTCGAACCAGCGACCTCCACCCTGTCAAGGTGTGGGAGTAGGTGAAATCGGGAATTAGTTCATTTCAAAATGGTCGATTTTACAGAGTCAGTCAAGACTTTGTGGAGAACATTTTTTCGGTCTACTATGGGCGTTGTCAATCACCGGTTGGTAGACCATTTTTAGGAATTGATATCGTAAGCGCTTTCGGACTCTCATCCCTCATCTAGAGATGGGTTTTTCTATCCATTTTTTTACATCCATCCACCGTCCCGAAGCGCCGACAATGCTTGGTAGATCGGCGTCCCCGATGACCGCTGAAGACACGGGATGTTCTGGCGCATCACCTCCGCCAACAACCGCCCTGCCTTCCGTTTGGCCTGTTTGATCCGCTCCAGCTTCGTCGGGGTCGAGGCTGCCCTCTGGGGCTCTTCCTCCTCCAACTGCCCCGTTCTCCACCCTATTCCGTCGATTTGGGCCACCATCGCCTTCAGAAACGCCCAAAGTCCTTGGTCCTTCCAGCTGCGGCGGGATTTCACCCGGTACGCGAACCGGCTCATCACACTCTCGG
>NZ_LQYX01000122.1:0-2831 GCF_001587475.1 Geobacillus sp. B4113_201601 | reverse complement strand
ATGGCCGCTGCTTTGTTTGAGTATGCCCAAATTTATGGAAGGCGTATGTATAATTTTGGATAATCAACACTCGTGGATCGTCCATATTTCTCCACCCTTTATCGCTGTTTAAGAACCAAATTACTTTAATGCTTCTTCCGATACAGGAATGGTCTTCTCTTTTTCTCCATTCCACGGATTAAGCACTAAATCGATGCTGCCGAGGCGTTTGGCTAAGGTTAAAATCGTCGCTTCCTGAGGAGTCACTAACAAAGTAACATGCTGAATGACCCCTTGCTTCCCCGAACTATTGTCATCTAATTGTATTTTCTCAACATCGAAAACTTCGATTTGTTGGAGAATCATATTCGAGAAACTTTGATTATTGTTGGATGTTTTAGAGGTGTAGACGACATCCACCCAATCACCTTTCTCCAACATATTATTAACTGTTGCTTGCGGTTCTAAAGCTAGTGTTAATAATCGCCGATCCTTTGGGATGAAATAAGTAACGTCCACTTTTCCGTTAGCTCGCAAATACATTTGGCGCTGTTCAGGAAAAATTAATGTTTCCGGATCTAATTGTATAGGTTCGCCTGCACGGATTTTTTTTAAAGGAATGCCTCCCACAACGGATTCCTTATCCAATGCAGGCTTATCCAACAGTATTTCTGCTGAGTTGACCTCAACCTCTACTTCTTTTAGCATACTCTCTTTAATCTCCGAATGAGCGGGTATGTCCTCAGCAGCTACGATGATTTTTACAGTCTTCCGAAGAGAGTCTAGATAAGAATAAGTAGTAAATGCGATTGCTCCTGCGCTAAGAACAATAAGGATTACCCGCCAGCTTACTTTGAAAAACATGCTTGTCACTCCATTGCGAATACTAGAATCTATAAATTTAGGTCAAGTGTCTTAAATATTTAATAAGGTTCTGTAGATGAGCATTTTTCATTACAATAATTTCCATGCCCTAAGAGACAAACAGGGACCCCTTAGGCGATATGGAGCTGTTTTTTTGATCACATCAATGGGAATCTCTTGCTTTGCGGCGTCATCGATGAACTCGACGACGCTGTGTCCTTTCCGAGACCGAAGAAGCTCCAGGCCGGAAGAGAGGTCTTGTTGAGATTCCGCGATGCTGTATACACAGGCTAACAGCACCACGACCCAATACCGTTTCACCGCCCGAACGTGGCGAACACGGTACCCATCAAGCTTCAGTTGGTCTTTTGCCTGCCGGAAAAAGCATTCGATCGTCCAGCGCTGGGCATAGTAACGCAAGATCTCTTCGTCACTCAGCTCCCGGTCGGTGCTCAAGATGACATGGAGATGATCCGGCGTCATCGGTTGATCCGCCTTCCAAGCCAGCAGCACCACCGCGTCATCAAGACCGTTGAGAGCGCCTTCGTAGCGGTAGACACGATAGCGCTCGCTCCCCACCGTGACGAGGCGGGTGTCGTTGGGCTCGATATAATGGGCAAACTCCTTCGCTTGGATGGCGATGCCTTTCGGATAGAGAATCCGGTTCGTCTTGAGCATGGCGATGACATGGAATCCTTGTTTCAGGCAGGCTTCGATGAGCGCTTGGGACGGATACCACGAATCCATAAGCACATACACCGGCTGAGCCCACTTCCCCTTGAGCGAGGAAAACATCTCGATCGCTAGGTCGATTTTGCTTCTTCCCGCCGCCTTATCATAGAGACGAAACGCGAACGGAAACGCTTGCGTGAAGGTATGCACCATCCGCCAAACGAGCGAATGCCCCCAAACGGATGGATGATCGTTGTGCGAGTAGTGCCAATCACACCCTTGAATGGCGCGGGCGGCCCGTGACGAAGGCTTTGTTTTTTGGCCAATCGTATCATCCATCGAAGGAACAGTGGTTGATTCGTCCGCTTGGCTAGGCGTTCGATCTGGCGAAGGATCCATTCTTACAGCTTCTCAAGCAGTTTTTCCTCGTTCCAAGGGCTTTTCGTGAAAAAGTGGCTCAGTGTCGTTCGATGATTCGGGTGAAAACTCCAGTACCGGACATCCGTCAATGTCCCCGAACATCCCTTGGTCGTCAAGGCGTCGACAAGGTAAACGAGATGCTTGATGACCGGCTTCGAGAAATCAAGCGCCAATCCCGGCGTCATGAAAAACTTGTGGATTCGTTGATGATGTGCTAATCTATTCATGAGACATGAACCTCCTTGTGGGTAGTTGGTGGTACATCTATTCTAACCAAGGAATCGGGTTCATGTCTCCTTTTTTGTTTAGTTGTCAATTTATGTTAGCAAATTTGCTCATCTACAGTTATTTATAATAAACCAATAATGTAATATAAAGGAGATATGAAAAATGAACAAAGAAACTACTGGAAAAAGTGCAATAAGATGAATTATATACACTCTCTTAGCTTTGGCCGTAATAAGATTTATAGACAAATTAATTTAATTAATCAATATGAAAGTGTTGCAAAATGCATAATGGATAGTAATGGATGCATAAAGAGGACACAAAAAATCCACCCATCTTGGAAATCATTTTAGAGTGACCAAAAACTCAGTTCCAATGGGTGGATACTATCATTATTTCCAATCTTATCAGTGAACTTGCACCGTATAGTGAATAGATCCTCTTTTACAGGCTTTATTTCGGTACCTCGACTAACTGTCCTAACCAGAAGCGTCCTATGTGATAGGAAGATCACCCGGTTCGAAAAAATCATTGTTAAAATGTCTCGTTTTAAACCTCACATTTCGCACCCTCTCGACAAAAATCGGGAGGATTTTTTATCTTCCTGTCGAATCAAACCTTGAAACACAAGCAAAGCAAAGGAGTTTGCCCATCATGGACGTTCGAAT
>NZ_LQYX01000121.1:357696-362019 GCF_001587475.1 Geobacillus sp. B4113_201601 | reverse complement strand
TGACACCCCTGCATCATACCAAGAGGGCTTTTTTTGATCAAGTCCCCGGAAAAGCTCCTAACGGGAATGCTCCTTGTATATATAAGTTGAAATTTTGTTTTACATCCTGCTGATTACTGGACTCGTTCTATCATAATCAACTTGTACTTAGATGAAACGCGCAACGAAAAATCGGAAATTCTTTATTGCAACTTATATAGTATGTTTAGAAGAATTTTTTAATCGAATTTCGAGTTGGCTATGCCTTTTGCCAATCGTATATCCTTGGGTGACTGGCAATATCAGCTGACAATCAATCAAATGCTTGGTAAAAGCTACAAATGTTAAATCTTCAAATTGCACTATATACACACCAAGGATATTTTTGTATATCCACAAATAACAACGATATTAATCAAATAAGTTAAAGTGTCGGGGCCGCTTCTTCCCATTTTTCTTTGAGTAATGCTTTTTTATCATTACAATCAACTACCCTAAAACCTTGTATTGAATTCAAACACCTTATAAAATCAACTAGACAGCCATTCTGCTTATATTTAACAAGAATAATAATATTCAAACAATAAACACCGTTTGATTCTGTATATTCACAAAACTTCACCGCTTCCATAATTATACCGTAATTTTCTAAATAATTGTTTATTTCTCTAAAAGGATTGGATTCTTCATCGTGAGTAATCTGCAATTTTATATATCCGGAACTATAAAAAAACTTTGATTCTATTGCTCTTAGACCAAAAGCATTCACCAAAACAACAAAAGTAACAACATAAGCAGGAGTATAAAAACCTGCGCCTACACATAATCCGATTGCAGCTACAACCCAGAGAGTAGCTGCAGTGGTAATTCCCGATACTTTCTTATCTGACCTTCTCATGATAACCCCTGCACCCAAAAAGCCTATTCCACTAATCACACCATGAGCCAAACGTGCTGGATCAAATCGTGCATTCACATGATCTATCATATTTTGAAAACCATAAGTTGATAAAATCATAATCAAAGCAGAACCTACTGAAACCAGTAAGTGTGTTTTAATTCCAGCTTGTTTATCCCTCAAATCTCTTTCCCAACCAACAATGCCACCTAACAATGCAGCCAATGATATTCTTTCAATTATTGAGAAAGTAGAAATTTCGAACATAAAATCCTCCTTTATATATATACAATATAGACTCCCTTGACCAAAAATTTCGTCACCATCGGAGAGATGAAAATATCCCTATGTTGAACGCTGCCACTTTACGCATTTTAGAGTTCGGGTATTTTCAGGATGATGCAACGAAAAAATTTAACATATCCTTGACGAAAAAGTAGCTTGTCTATTTTCTCGACTGTCGGAGGCAAGACCTCGTCACACCTTGGCGTGACGGAAGACCGAACAACCACCCGCTTCACAGACCCATAGCGGCGTGGTTCGGTCGCCCGACAGTCGATCAAATGCCGGTTAGCTCTGTAAAAGCTGCAAATGTTAAAAAAGTTGCTCCTTACTACAGAAATATAAAAAATAAAATAACGAAAAATCAATATATTCTTAACAACAATACTCCTATTATTATCATAAAAATACCTAGACCTTTCACTATATTAAACTCTTCATTAAAAAAAATTACCCCAATTAATGAAATGAAAGTTATCCCTAACCCTGACCATATCGCATAGGCTACAGAAACATCTATCCCTTTGAGAGCGATACCCAAGGACGCAAAGCAAATTGTGTAACACATTACTACTAAAAGAGTTGCCCAAATACTATTAAAACCATTAGAAAGTTTTAATGATACTGTTCCTAGTATCTCAAAAGAGATTGCTATCGCTAAAAAAATCCAAGCCAATATTAAGCACCTCAAATCATCTTGTTTGCAAAATCCGTAAAAATACCAAATATACCTTTACTCTTAGCTATTTCATAAATATTGTTATCATTAACAGTGTAGACACACACATTAATTAAATTGCAAAGCATATCAACTATATCAGACTGCAAAAACCTTATATCAGTATGGACATATTTTGCATTAACTATTTTAGATAATCTCATTATTTCTTTCACTGAATAATTATTATTCCATTCTATTAATAAAGCCAACGAAACTTCTTTGTCTAGATTTCTTAATTCTATTAAATTTTCAAAAATGAAAGAAGAAAAAATAATATGATGATTGGGGGAATCATACTTTTTGATAACATTGATTAATTCTCTTAGAAATTTCCTCTGAGAAAATTCCTTGTTTTTTAGTTCTATATTTACTAACATTCTACCTTCAATATTGCTTAACCATTGTAACACCTCTTCTAAGGTGGGGATCTTCTCGTCTTTATATAAATGATCAAACCAAGATCCAGCATCAAAATCCTTGATCTCGTCAACTGTAAAGTCTTTTACAAACCCTTTCCCATTTGTTGTTCTATCTATCTTCTCATCATGTATGACAACTATTTTTTCATCTTTTGTAATTTGGATATCCAACTCTAAGGCTCTAGCTCCACATTCATAAGCTTTTTGAAAAGCTATCATAGTGTTTTCAGGATAACATCCGCTCAGTCCTCGATGAGCATAAATTATCATTATGCACACCCTCCCGATAAAGAATACTTCATATGCTAGTTGATAATGACATTAAATTATAAAAATAAAGAAAATTAAAAATATAATAATTGACCTATAACTCATTTCCCTCCTCATGCGGTAGGAGCTGTGGAGAAAGCAGTGACTCTTGGGAGTTTACTAAATAACTTAGAAAGATATCTCTTCCATGGAATGTACTTATAGAAAGATTGTTACAAACGAATGTCACATTTTGTCGCTAGCATTTTCTTGTATAGGAATTTTTTCTCCTTTTATATAGTATAACGGGCTTAATACATTCACCCCCTAACGGTTAAATTTCACGCACAAATGAAGTTTTAGGATCGATAGCCTTTGGAGGAAGCTAACTTCCCCAAGATCCATCAAAAAAGTCAAAAACCCACACACTTCCCCGCTAAGCAACGAGGAACATGTGTGGGTCTCCGCTTCTCCACCACAACGTTATTAACTTGCTTTTAGCATATCATCTTTTGAAAACGCTGTCAACCTATTTCTTCGGCAAAATTTGCACGTAATCGAAGTCGAGCGTATCGACCGCGTCTTCGATCTGAAGGCGGGTGATAAACCGGTACGACCGACCGGGGCGCGATGGCGGCAAGGTTTCCGGAATCGTGTAGGAAAACGGAATCTCCTTTTTCTCGTTCGGCTTGATCGAAAACGCACCGGCCGCTGGAATGACGGCGACAATGTCATCGAGCTCCTTGCCGTTTTCGATTGTTTTTTGCACAAGCTCCATATCGAGCCGCTCGATCCTTTGTTCCACCGTTCCGCCGTAAATGTGGACGGTTCCTTGAATCCTATCTCCCTGTCGCCATAACGATTTATCTAAGACCAAGTCGACGTGCGCCGACCCGACTCCGACCTTTGACATCATTTTGCGCAACAGCATCGTTGTCACCTCATTTTGCCTCTCTTGTCACATTCAATATTACGAAAAAAAACCGCCGCCCGTTTCAGCCAAACGAAAAAATAAACAGACGCCCCCGCCGATGCGGCCACGTCTGTCCCAAGGCGAAAACAGGCGAACATGTTTTTTGTTACCGCTTACATTTAAAATTACCGCATTTGCTTTCAATTGTCAATCAGCTATTCGTACACGTTTTCGGTTTCGATAATATAGTCGATCCGGATCACGGGAACCTCTTGCTGCTCCACTTCAGCAACGATCAAGCCGACGCGGTCGTGATAGATGCAAAATGTGTCTTGCCCTTTGCGAAACGCTGATTCTCCATACGAAAGAACCATGTGGTAAATTTTGTTGTCGCTGAAATAGCGGCGGCTGACCCGACTACCCAGTCGGACGATCACTTCTTGACCCGCGATTTTCCCGCGGTACATCCGCTTCTCCCCCTTTTCGCCGTTCCTATTCCAATGTATGGCTTTCGTTCCCCGTTCATGACTTTTTCCTTAGATGACTGGTGAAAAACAACCAATTGGCTCGATTGAGGAGAAGTCACGAGGAATGAAATGATGACGTTGCAACGTTTTTTGGTTTGGGAACACTGTCGAAGAGCAGTATTTCTCCTTAAATCACCGGCCTCTTAGAAGGACGGTGATCTCTAGGAGACCGGTGAAAAATCGTTGTTTGCCTTGATCGATGATGGAACGCTTGAACATAGAATCTGATGCAACCAGTTTTTCTGCTTGAGAAACGATTCTGAGAAGCGTTTGTGCGAGTAAATCACCGGTCCCCTAGGAGACCGGTGATTTAAGTGGACAAGCCGTTTATCAAA
>NZ_LQYX01000121.1:350898-357686 GCF_001587475.1 Geobacillus sp. B4113_201601 | reverse complement strand
TCGTCGCATCACGATCACCTTTCAAACGATCCCCCATTGCTCAAAAGAAACAACCGTTTTTCACCAGCCTTCTAGGCAACATGTCTGTTTGGCGATGGTGAAACAATTTTTTTCGGAAATTTCCTTTCTTTTGCTTGACGCGGTGACGCCCGGTAGTGTATAGTTAAGTCATCACATAACAGAATATATTTCAGGCATTCATCATGAAGGCGCACCTTGGATTGCTGTGGAGTATATTTTGTTATTTGATAAAATCTCAAGGTTAGCCGATCAGGCTAAAAGTATTAGGAGGAATTCAGCATTATGCAACGTGGTAAAGTAAAATGGTTTAACAATGAAAAAGGTTACGGTTTCATCGAAGTGGAAGGCGGTTCGGACGTATTCGTACACTTCACAGCCATCCAAGGTGAAGGGTTCAAAACGTTAGAAGAAGGCCAAGAAGTTTCGTTTGAGATCGTCCAAGGAAACCGCGGACCGCAAGCAGCGAACGTTGTCAAATTATAAAGCTTCGTTGACATAGACGAAAGAACGGGAGCGGAAACGAAAGGCACCTTGCACAGTCAAGGTGCCTTTTTCCATTTCGATGCATAGATTCAGTCAAGAGGCAAACAATAGCAAAGGGAGGTGTTGATATGGCGAATCGTGATGCCCACATACATACAGGCTACAACGATTTGAAACAAGTGGAACTGTTCGTGGAGACGGCGGAAAAAATGGTCGGCCACGCCACAATGCAGCTCGACCCCGAGATGATTCAGCACGCCGAACGAGCGGTGCAAAACGCCCGCCATCAGCTAGCTCGCGCTCGCCAAGAAGCAACGGGCACAGACGATGATGTTCTCGCCCGCTGCGAACAGCGGCTGGCCCGCGCCGAACATCAGCTGCGCGAGGCACAGTCATAATCCGAATCGAATGGGGGTCCCAAAAGGTGTGGACCCCATCCCATACCCATCAAGTTAAGAATTTTGGTCTTTGGCTATCATAGCGCACGACATGTTTCGTTTTCGATAGGACAGATGCCGCCTCCATCGCCTTGGCGCCCTTGATTGCCGCTTTTCCCGCCATGCCGGCCCCTTTAGTGGGAGGAATGATCGACGCAAGCAACATTCCTCCTGCCAGCAAACGGTCTCCTACAGAAAGGCGCTCGCCGGTAATCGGATCGTACTCGCCAAACACGCGCTGCACGTCGTACCAACCGAGAAGCTCCAAGCCGAATTTTTGCAAATAAATGATGGTCAATTACTTCTGAAAAGAACTGCAAATTAATAATTACTGGATGATCGAAAAGCAAAAACCTTGACAGGCTATAAAGGCTGTCAAGGTTTTTATTTTGATAATCACTGCAGTTTTCTCTTATATTTGTCAGCCAGCTCACAAAGGCGTTGGCCCAAAGTTGAGTTATAACTCCATTCATCGATAACATAACGTGAAAAAGACGTAAATCTCTTTTCTTTGCTAGGCAGATTATTAGTTAGAGCATAACTTTTAATTTGTTCTAATTCTTTCTTAATTAACTCTAACTGCTGTACGCTGCCATCGCCTTCAATTCCATTCTTTCGATTTAATAATTCTTTTTCAACCTCCGGAATAATGGAGTCTATATCCCGAATTAAATCATTCACTTGATAAGTCATATAATCCACCTCATCATTTTAGTACACTTGGGTTTGGAAGATAAATTTGCACTGCACCGCCTGATCTTCCAAAGTTCGGTGCAACTGTACCTTGAAGTACTTCCGTTCCTTTGTGAATGATCCACTTTGTAACATATTCAGCTGTACTTCCAGGAGGTAATGCTAATTTATTGATGGGGGCAGATAATTTTTCAGTAGTGACCCAACGTCCTCTAGGATTTGCTGCACCTCCATAATAACGATAGACTACTAAGTCATCTTGAAGCTTTACTACTTGTGCACCTGGATTAAATGCCTCAATGACTTCTCGCCTTTAGGCAGCCGTTAGATCATTCTTTTTCAGGAGCTGTGTTACATTTATTTTACCAGACTCTTACCTTCTTTTGCTGTTACATAAACCACCTATTCTTTAACGTTTTTAAAGCGATTAGTGATTATAACCATCTCAACTGACAGCGCAATCCAAAATTGATTGGCCGACGCTATCTACGAGCATCCATTCACGTTACCACTTGTTTATCACCACGATCTTTGTCATTCTCACTAGTTTGTAAGCCGTTCCACGTCATAACACCCCTGCTATGTATGTACATGCACTTTAAAATGATGACTTCTGTATGAACACCTTTTTCCATGGTTATACTGCTCCTAAATATTCCTATACAAAAGGAGCGGAAATGAAACGCCTTAAAATGACAAATGATCACAGCTGGGCGCCTCGAGCACTTTGAAAACAAGAATGGAAAATCAAAAATGCTTCTCCTCGTGTTCGGGTGACCGCCGTTCGTCTCGTCATGGAAGGTTATCTCGGAAAAGATGTCGTGAAAATGGTCCATCTATGCCGTCAATCGGTTGCCCTCTAGGTGGCACGGTTTAATGAAGGAGGACTCGATCTTTTACTCGATCGCCGCTTGCCACCTAGTTGCGTGCCGTTTCTCACGGAAGAACAACAACAAGAAATTAGACAACTCGTATTGACTACCACTCCTGTGGATGTCGGTTGGGGCATTTCTTCGTCATGGAACACACGTATTTTGCAATCTTACATCCAACAAACGTATGGTGTTTCGATGTCACGTGAAGGCATTCGCAAGTTGTTACATCGTCTTCGTTTATCATGGACACGCCCGACTGACAAGCTTGTCAAAGGGGATCCAACGCTTCAAGCTGCTTTTCAAAAAGAACTCGAATTTATTAAAAAACTCATCACTGCGCAAATGGTTTTGCTTTATGTCGATGAGACGCATGTTCGCGCCTATCAAGCGCTTCGTACGACATCGGCAGAAGTAGGGAATCAAAAACAAGTGCCAAGCTACGGTCACCACGCCCACGTTTCCATTTATGGCGCAGTGGACGTTCAACAAGGCGATGTCGTGTTTCATCGCGCATCATGCGCCAATGTCGAGACGTTCCTCGACTTTTTGCACCTGTTGAAAGAGAAACATCCGGATCGATTCATCGTGCTTGTGTTGGACCATGCACGGATTCATTATGCCAACATGGTGCAAGCATTCCTCGATGAGAAAGAAGGTGGTGCCTTTCACTTTATTTTTCTGCCACCGTATTCGCCTCATTTGAATCCGATGGAACGGTTGTGGAAGTGGCTGAAAGATGAAATCATTGCTAACGTCTTGCATAAAGATCAAAACGACATGGCCCAGTCGATTACTCGTTTTGAACAATATGTGTTGCAGCACCCAGATGAAGTGTTGCACCGCATAGGGGGTGCTGCGTGAACCAGAGGTTAAAATGTCAATTTGGATGTATATAGCACCACGGGTTTATCTAGTCTTTATATTTGGTTAATGAATACAAATAAAAGCCCCTCTCGAATGAGAAGGGCTTTTTGCATTATTCTGCATCATACGGGCGATATTTTTTTCCCAATTCCTTTTTATATCCCCGCCAAACAGCGGTGATCAGTCTGTGATGAAAACCGGATATCCTTTTCGTTTGAGCTCCTCGGCCAGCCGTTCTGCATTCCTTCTCGCTGAATGCGCCGACTTGAACGCGATAGAGCTTTTCTTGCGTCTGTGTAGTACTCGTTTTCGGCGCCGCTGTGGTCTTTTTCTTGAGACCGAATGCTTTAGCGATCCCCTCTGCGTGACCGTAGGCGATTTGCAAAAGAAACTGCTCACTTTTGAGCTTGCTGGCGTCCGTTTTGTTGTCAATAAACAAGTTTTCTGTCAGCAACGCAGGCATTTTCGTTTCGCGTAATACAGCGTAGTTGGCGCGTTTTTTGCCTCGGTCCGTGACGTTGCCGATTGCTCGAACAATTTCGCCATGAATAACGTTTTGGTATGCGATCGTCGCTTGAGACACATTACCATTATAGATGTAGCTCTCGAAGCCGGTTCCGCCGCCAGCGTTAATGTGAACCGACAAGAAAAAATCAGCCTTCAATCGGTTCGCAATCGCTGCCCGTTCAGAAAGTTCAATAAAACGGTCGTCAGTACGAGTGTAATGTACTTCTACTCCTTCATAATCATCGAGCATCTTTCCAATGCGCTTCACAATATCAAGCGTGAGGTCCTTCTCCTTCAGCCCGTTCGCCGTTGCGCCCGGATCGTGGCCACCGTGGCCAGCATCGAGAACAATTCGCACCATTATTTATCCGCTCCTTTAACAGTTCGTTAACCGATACGCCAAGAGCTCCGGCGATGCGCTGTAACATTGACAGCGATGGAGTTGCTTTACTCTTTTCAATCTTGCTTATCGTTGATACATCAGCCGATACCATATCCGCTAGCTGATATTGAGTAAGACCGAGTTTCTTTCTGAAATAGCGGATTTTAAATCCTAATTTAGCACTCAATATTGGATTTACCTCCTTTCTAACTATATTTTATTGATTTATATTCAATAATTTGATATTAATATTGGATTTATTCCAATATTTTTAGTGTTTTATCCATGTGATACAATTTTTTTGAATATAATTCAATTTACTAAAGGTGATGTTATGTTTGACATCGGCGGTCGCATTATTACGCTTAGGCAGTTGCACAATATATCTGCTAATAAGTTATCTAAAGAATTAAATATCGACCCATCTACGATTAATAAAATAGAAAAAGGTACGGCTAAGCCTTCAATAGATTTGCTTTTCAAGATCTGCGACTACTTTAACATTTCTCTTGCTGAGTTTTTTGACTCCCAAGCTTCCGAATTGCCGGCTGATCTTCTCCAACTTATCGAAACTGCCAAAAAGCTCACGCCGGAGGAACGGAAAAGCTTGAACAACTTTTTACAAACTCTTTTAGAAAGGACGGAGCGACAATGAGTGAACAGTTGCTCAAACAAATTCTTGGTCAACTACATCAGTTGAACGAAAAAGTAGATCGTGAGCTTCACCAACTCAATGAGAAAGTGGATCGTGAGCTTCACCAACTCAATGAGAAAGTGGATCGTGAGCTTCATCACCTCCATGAAAGACTTGAACGCGTCGAGAACAATATGGCAACGAAAGAAGATGTTGCTGACCTCTCGCTTATCAAACGTGCGGTACTGGACACCTCAGACTCCATCAAGCGCCTAGAAGAAATTCAAGAAAGCCAGCAACACATCATCGACCTACTTTCTGTGCGCTCGATTCAACAAGAAGCTGAACTGAAACGCATTAAATAGCCACTCTTGTCGAATGAGTACGGCAGAAAGGAGGGTCATAAATGGAACGTTTGTGTAAATTCGCTGTCCTAAGATATGTTCCAGACGAAATGAGAGAAGAATTTATAAATGTTGGTCTTGTATTTCACTCTCCTGAAGACGGTTATGTCAATATGGAGATTACTTCTAACTTCTCTAGAAGGTTGGTGAAAAACAGCGATCGCCCCTAGCTCACGGCGGATGACATGAAACGAAAAGCCGATGTCATAAAGTTTCTCCATTTGAGAAACAAGGCGGTGAGGCAACTGACACCTTTCATCATCGACCTTCTAGAGTCGCGATGTTCGATGATGAGATTGATATCAAGCTCCTAAGAGGTGGGTGATTTAGTGCAAAAACGATGGATTCCACTCATTTCTCAATTAGAAAAACCTTGCAGAATCCGCTTTCTCTTCTGAATGAAAATGCCGCCGATCGGGAGTTGACAGTGGTTTTTCACCGGCCTTCTAAAACTTATCTTGAAAGGGGTTAAAAGCGAGTTTACACAATCGACAGTCCATGGGCCCCCGATAGAAGAAGTAAAAAAATGGGATTTCCTTGAAAAGCATACGGCAATATACGTAAATCAATTGCAATTTTCTCCTGTTAGGGTTATACGGAGTTACGATATCATGAAGGATCAAGAAGATTTATTTAGAGCTTATGTGTATTTTGATTCCCATAAATCCAAAAGAATCACTGAAGATGAAGTCAAAAGCATCATGAATCGTGTGCTTAGGAAAAATAATGTCTTAACTAAACTTAACCGTAATATTGAAGTAACGGTGGGATCAGAGGAGTTCAAACTTGATTATGCCTATGAAAAGAAAAACAGTTCAAGATTAATAAAAACTCTATCTTTCGACTACTCAAACCGAAGCATCTCTAAAGCATCGCAGTTAGCCAAGGAATGGGTTTGGAACTATACAAAGCTCAAGGAAACACGCTTTGCTAATAATAACTCTTTTATTAATAAACAAAACCTTGAGATCGTCACATTAGTTTATTTTAGTGAAGCAAACAAACATGTAAAAGCTGCTATAGATATACTCAAAGAGGCATCTAACATCATCGAAGCAAATAGCGAAAAAGCAATTGAGAAAAGCGACATACCTAAGAAAACCGGAATGGACGAAAAAAGACCAGTTTACCATTCAGCTTTATCCTAGGATCTAGAGGCGACGGCCTCCTTTTTTTCTGCCGAGAAGAAATACTTCAAGGCTTCGAACACGTCGGCTTTTTGCTTTAAGATGTAGTACTTGAATTTCTGGTGTTTCATGTTGCCGTATGCTCGCATGAGGGTAGAGGGTGAACGGTTGTACTGTTAAGATTACCCGTACCCTTAATGGAAGGATCACTTGACTTAGGTATACGATCAATGGCCTCTCCTTTGATTTCCTTCATCATATAAAGAGTGGCGGCATCTTTGATTTCATTTCTCCCTTCATTCATCCACACTCTAGACGCTGGACCAACTCCGGCATATGCTGGTTGCCATGAAACGGATGC
>NZ_LQYX01000121.1:347887-350888 GCF_001587475.1 Geobacillus sp. B4113_201601 | reverse complement strand
AAACGGCGCTTTGACGACTTGCTGATAAGTCGTTTCGAAGATCGCCTTTATTTTATCATAGCGCACGACATGTTTCGTTTTCGATAGGACAGATGCCGCCTCCATCGCCTTGGCGCCCTTGATTGCCGCTTTTCCCGCCATGCCGGCCCCTTTAGCAGGAGGAGCAATCGACGCAAGCAACATTCCTCCTGCCAGCAGCCGATCCCCGATCGAAAGGCGCTCGCCGGTAATCGGATCGTACTCGCCAAACACGCGCTGTACATCATACCAACCAAGAAGCTCCAAGCCGAATTCTTTCATGTTGTCGGCAATCGTCTGGTCCGCTTGGCGCATCGCTGCGGCGGTGGAATACAAACAGCTTCTTCAAATTCGAAAATGTGTTTAACAACCGATTTCAACTCATTCTCCCCTATAAAAAATGCCTCAAGAAATTCTTGAGGCTAAGCATCTAATACAGCATCTAGCACCTTTTCTACATTAAGGGGATTATCGTCAAATTCGATTAACATTGTATCTTCATCATAAGCAGGTTCATAACCTATTATTACTTTAGAAATAGCGTATTTAATCTTCAAATTCATTAAATAATCAACTAACTTTGCGAATTTCAATTTAACCTCATTTTTGTCATCGACGAATATTTCACTTTCAGGGAAATTAAAGACAATATCCCCGTATTCCTCGTCAAAAGAAAAAACGATGACTACATTTTTCAGGGAAATTCCTAATTGCAATTGTTCCAGAACAACATTACCTGTTCCTTGCGGTGATAGTAACTCTTTTATGTTTTTTACTTCAGAAAATTGTATATCTCGTTGTAAGTTTGAATCATAAAAATGCGATGATTGAATGTTTAGTTTTGTCAACTTAAGTTCGTCATAGATGAGGGTTTCAAGTTTTTCCTTCTTAAAATCTGATAATATAATTTCTAGGTTCTCCATTACAACTTCCCCCCTTTATTGGTCAATAAAACCTTTAAATGTTCCATCAAGATTTAAACGCACTCCCCGTCCATCAGAAAGCTTTTTCTCTAGGAACTCTATCCCTCTTGGGTTTTTTACCCTGTGAAATTCTCCTGGGGCATCTAGTATTTCTTGGAGATGTTTGAGTGCCATTTGATTAATCTGGTCAGGTCCTCCTTTTACTTTCCCCCAAATATCAGGATTTCTGCCTGCATGTTTCTGCAAGGCATGACCTACTACCGTTTCTCCACCTTTTCTATCCACAGTAGCTGTCTCTATTATTTTTTTCCTATCATCTCCCCCTCGACCTTCTCAATCATACGGAGAGATGCATCTTTAAATTCATTCATCCACACCTTGGATACCGGTCCAACTCCCGCATACGCTGGCTTCCATCCAACGACAGAGACGCTTTCCACGAAATCATCCCATTGCTTCTTGAACAAACGGGCCGTTTCCGCAAACGGCGCTTTGACGACTTGCTGATAAGTCGTTTCGAAGATCGCCTTTATTTTATCATAGCGCACGACATGTTTCATTTTAGCTAGGACAGATGCCGCCTCTATCGTCTTGGCGCCCTTGATTGCCGCTTTTCCCGCCATGCCGACCCCTTTAGCAGGAGGAGCAATCGACGCAAGCAGCATTCCTCCTGCCAGCAAACGGTCCCCTAAAGAAAGGCGCTCGCCGGTAATCGGATCGTACTCGCCAAACACGCGCTGCACATCGTACCAGCCGAGGAGCTCTAAGCCGAATTCTTTCATGTTGTCGGCAAGCGTTTGGTCCGCTTGGCGCATCGCCGCGACGGTGCGGTAAATAATACTCGACTTCATTGTTTTTTCTTGGCATGTATCGTTTACTTCTGCCTTACCCCCTCCCTAAGTTTGAGCAACTAATCATATCTACCCCAATACATGCTTGCAATTTTCCTACTTAATTTTGAGCATGTAAAAAGGCTCATTCCTCCTTACCAGTCAAGTTGGAATAAGCCTTTGAAAGCTTGTCTAAGCGTGTTTGTCAAGTTTTTAATTGTTTGGTTTGTTGTTTTTGCTTTCCGATCTTGTTTTAGGAACTGTAAATTCCTAACTACTATTCATCCCCTTCCTCTATTTCTTTCCATTCTACTTTATTAGATTGAAAGTTTAGTATTATTACATCGTCTCCCCCATGAAGAACTATCTTAATACGCTCACCACATCCATCAAATGGAAGTAAATCGACCTTTAGTATTTCACTACTATCAAGATTGAATAATTCAGGTTCAGTTTTGTAGAATGTTACATCAGAGAATATTAATATGCCAAGTTGCATTTCCGGGTCAGTTTCAACATAGTAAGATTGCTTCCACTGACACAATTCTAAAGTTATCTTTAATTGCTTATTGACTTCATCATATTCTAATTCCTCTACAAGACTATCAAGAAGGTTGTAAGCTTTAATAAATTCTGATGGTTTCATGTTTCTCCTCCCAAGCTATGGTTCTATGTGAGATGCTTTCGAGCCTTTTGGCACGGGATTGCCGTTAACATCAAGATAATAATCCCTTTTACCTGTACTATTTGGATTATATACATGATAATGATCTTTGCCTTCAAAACCATTTGCTCCTGGTTTTCCGGGATCAAATCTAACCTTCATTCCAGTTTCAGGATCGATAAACTCTCGTGAGTTAGTATTTTTCGCCATTCCTTCTGGTGTAACATCTTTCCATCCATTGTTGATTAATTCCTTAGGATCCTTTGGCAAGTTATTTGTAGAGAATTTAGCTTTACCTGTACCCTTAATGGAAGAATTACTTGACTTGGGTATACGATCAATGGCCTCTCCTTCGATTTTCTTCGTCATATGGAGAGTGGCATCTTTCACTTCATTCCTCGTTTCATTCATCCACACTCTAGACGCTGGACCAACTCCCGCATACACTGGCTGCCATGCAGTGGATGCGACGCTCTCCACTAAATCATCCCATTGCTTCTTGAATAGGCGGACCGTTCCCGCAAATGGCGCTTTGACGACTTGCTGATAAGTCGTTTCGAAGATCA
>NZ_LQYX01000121.1:347658-347877 GCF_001587475.1 Geobacillus sp. B4113_201601 | reverse complement strand
TCGGCCAGCGTCTGGTCCGCTTGGCGCATCGCCGCGGCGGTGCGATAGAGCAGCTCTTCGGCTTCGTTGAGCTTTTCTTCATAGCACCGCAACCAATGAATCAGTTCGTCCCGCAGCGCTTCAATGGCAGGCGTGCTGACGCCGGGGAGGTCCATGGCGAGAGAAGAAAGTTCCCTCGACAGCGTCGTCCGCGCCCGCTGGCACGCATCTTCGGCATCG
>NZ_LQYX01000121.1:347443-347648 GCF_001587475.1 Geobacillus sp. B4113_201601 | reverse complement strand
ATGTTTCATTTTAGCTAGGACAGATGCCGCCTCTATCGTCTTGGCGCCCTTGATTGCCGCTTTTCCCGCCATGCCGGCCCCTTTAGCGGGAGGAAAGATCGACGCAAGCAGCATTCCGCCCGCGAGCAAACGGTCTCCTACAGAAAGGCGCTCGCCGGTAATCGGATCGTACTCGCCAAACACGCGCTGCACGTCGTACCAGCCG
>NZ_LQYX01000121.1:344777-347433 GCF_001587475.1 Geobacillus sp. B4113_201601 | reverse complement strand
GGAATGTGCTTCGCCACCGTTTCCAATTCATCAGGCCTCAACCGAATCATCGCCCGCACGGCTCCCTCATGGTTGCGATGTATAGGCTCGTTCGATCAACCTCCTCATTCGTCGGCTCCTCTATCCCGCATTTGTTTGTATCCATCGTGTCCGACCCGCTCAGCATTTCGCTTCACTCCTTTATTCGCGTTCACTATAAATGGTAACATAAGTAATAAAAGTATAAATCGTGATTTTTATACCATTTTTTACGGATTGATTAGTTATATTTACCTATTTTTCACACAAAGAAGTATACAAAAGATCGTTACCATTTTCTTTATGAACTGAAACTAATATATGATCATTCCTTGGAGGAGCAAATGCAAGCTCACAACGGGATGAATGCTAATTGGACAAACGATTTAAAGCGGTTTGCTTGTATCGAAAAATCGATCCGTGCCCCTATACATCCTTCTCAATTCGGAGGGGGATTGTTTTTACCAAAGAAAAATGCATATATTTACTCGTGGTGCTAGTTGAACCCTAACGCTCAACTAGCCCAAGTATGACAAGTGAATACACCAACAAGATGCCATCGAGTGCTACCTCAAACCCCACAATCGAATGGGCACGAATGTCTGTGATACGATGCGGGTCGACGAGGACAGAGAACACCGTTTCCACCACTTTGCGTTTTTGTTGGAACCATCTCTCCCATGATGCGGATGGGCGATGTTTCTGATTTTTGCAGCGCCCGGCAACGGCGGTTGGATCGAGAACGTTCGAGAAACTGTCCATCCGTAAACAAGTTCCCCGTTACAAGACGATGCCATGCCCGTTCGGAAGAAAAGTCTAGCAGCTTCCCCAAAATGTGAATCGCTATGATCATGCTATCTTCTTGCTTTACCAAATGGCGGTTACGGCGTTGAAGATGCGTCTGAATCAATGACAGTTGGGCGGAGACAAAAAAGAAAATGGCGGCATATTGCTTTTGAATCTTGGCCCGATCTGTAGTAAAATGAAATTGCTCTTGCACGGGGATTCTCCTTTCGAATGTTTGGTTGCACTTTCATTCTACAGGAGATCCGCTAGGCAAGGGCTATTTTTATGCTTACTCGATTTTATCTAGCACCACGGGTATTAATCTAATATTTGTTCTCCAAATTGTATTTTTCAACAATTTTTTTTAATATACGATTAATGTTTTCCTCCTGATCCGGGAAATTTTTGATATACATATTACATGTTTGTTCAAGGTAGTAATAAAACGTATGGTAATCTATAATAACCTCTTCATCATGTAGAGCAAACATTACTCCTTCAAACGGTTCATCATCAGGATCCAAATCATTTGGAAATGTACAATCAACCGCATTAATGCCATAACCTGCACCGGTAGATAGATGCTGAATCACTTTTACAAAATCATCGTCAGAGATTGCATTGAAAAATGCTATAACAGGAAAATGGTCGCCTCTTAACATTTGAGACTCTAGTAATCTTACACTCATATTTATTTCATCCTTTCAATTATAATTCAGGATAAAACGACGTTACTTCTCCATTCTCATTAGTATACCCTCTCCACTTAATACCTTGACCGTCATACCCTTCCCACTCTCTACCTAATGCACCTCTTACAGCAGCATCGTTTGCAGCTTCTTTTCCTCTTTTTATAAACTCTTCGTCAGAGATCATTTTAGGGTCATAAACAGTTTTTTGAAATATCTTTTCCTTCCAGCCGATTCTTTGACCAGTTTTAGGATCAAGAGATGGAATCTGATACGTTATCTTTTCTACTCCTAGTATACCTTCATGTTTCTTAACTTCTAAAATATTAATTTCACTTTTCATAAATTCATTTTTGTTGTGTGCTCCTCCAATCCCTCTTTTACGAGGAACGTTAGGATCAACATGTTTTATATGTTTTTCCAATGTAGATGAAAACTTAGCTTCTATCGCTCTCCTCCCAACCATCTCTCCCTCAACTTTCTCAATCATACGGAGAGATGCATCTTTTGAGCCATCTATCCAAACTCGTAAGGCTGATGTTGGTGAACCTACTCCCGCATAGGACGGCTGCCAAAAAACCGATGGAACAAGTTCCATTAAATTATCGCACTGTTTTTTGAATAGGCGAATCGTTCGGACAAGTGGCGCTTTGATAACTTGTTGATAAATCGTCTGAAAGACCGATTTCATTTTATTATCACGTACCACATGTTTGACTTTCACAAGAGCCGATACGGCATCCATCATCCTAGCTTCGGTGATGACTGCTTTTCCGGCAACACCGACCCCTTTAGCAGGAGGAGCAATCGACGCAAGCAACATTCCCCCTGCCAGCAAACGGTCTCCTACAGAAAAGCGCTCGCCGGTAATCGGATCGTACTCGCCAAACACGCGCTGCACGTCGTACCAACCAAGAAGCTCCAAGCCAAATTCTTTCATGTTATCGGCCAGCGTCTGGTCCGCTTGGCGCATCGCCGCGGCGGTGCGATAGAGCAGCTCTTCGGCTTCGTTGAGCTTTTGTTCATAGCACCGCAACCAATGAATCAATTCGTCCCGCAGCGCTTCAATGGCGGGCGTGCTGACGCCGGGGAGGTCCATCGCTAGGGAAGAGGGCTCCCATGACAGCGTCATCCGCGCCCGCTGGCACGCATCTTCGGCATCA